>JBCCVK010000077.1:0-8524 GCA_039195495.1 Pseudomonadota bacterium | reverse complement strand
TGACTATCTCGGCCGGGTCCGCGAGAGATTCATCCAGTGGATCTACGACACGGCAGACGCCAATTACGATCAAGAATGGTTAAATTATCAATACGAGATCGGCCGCCGCCACCATCGTGTCGCTAAGAACAAGGCCGACGGTGCGACGAGTCCTGATCATACTCACCTTCGTTATCTGATTGCTCTGCAATATCCGATAACGGCGACTCTCAAGCCTTTTCTCGAACGGGGGGATTACGCGCCCGAGGACGTGAATGCCATGCACCAGGCGTGGATTAAATCCGTGATGCTCCAAACCATCCTGTGGAGCTATCCTTATGTACGAGACGGTGATTTCTGATATAAATCGAAGAAAGAGAAATTTATAAAAAGAGCCCGTCGGTTCCGGCCTTCCCTCAACGCAGGCCCGTTCTCTCTTGAAACGCTGCAAGGCCGAGGTCGTTTTGTCAGAGGCTTTCCATATGCGGCGCGCGATCTGGGTTTTCTATGGGTTTTCGCCGGTTATGTAAGTAAGCGGGAGAAGGTTTTCTGCTGATACGGTGGTGGTTATCGGCCCGGATGCCGTGATCGGGCATTGCAAGATACGATGTATTGCGTGATGCGCTTTCCTCAAAGTATCTTGCACGACCGCCGTATCAGTTCTTCGCGCCGCGGTCGATCATGCCGGTGGTGCCGACGCTCCATGCCTTTCCGTGCTTCTGGCCCCGAGGAGTGACCCCGAGCGGCGCGCAAGACCGGCCGCGCGACCGCTCGTCACTGGGTGGAGGCCAGGACGACCTCGACTCTTCGGTTCTTGGCGCGGCCTTCCTTGGTCAGATTATCGGCACGCGGGGCCATGAAACCGATGCCTTCGGCTTGAAGACGGGACGGCGGGACGCCGTAATCGGCACTCAGACGCGTCGCCACCGAGAGTGCCCGTTGCCTGGACAGGCGTATATTGGCCTCCAGACCACCTTTGGCGTCGGTATGCCCGACCAATAGGATCGCGGTCTCGGTGTTGACCTTCAGATACTGCGCCAATTCAGCCAGCGAAGGATAGACATGCCCCTCCTTCAGTGAAGCGGACCCGGCGTCGAACACCAGATCGTCCAGCACGGCCGCGCCCTTGGCGTTCAGACGCTCTGCCAGAAGACCGAATGTCGGAACGGCCGAGGGCGCCGACTTGGTGGATCTCACCGGAGGGGGAGGGTCCGAGATATTGACGCGCGTGATCTGAACGAAGCCCTCATCGGCCGATCGGCTGATGATCAGGCTGACGTATTCGGGGCGATCCGGCCCCATGCGGCGCGCGGATAGAAAACGGTAATCACCCAAATCGACATGCATGTCCGGTTCGGGCAGGATGTCTATCCCGAAGCGGAAATCGAAACCACCGCATTCCCGCGCTTCGCATTCGAATAAGATGTCGAAATCGGCCTCGAGCAACTGGTCCCGCAGCGGCGCGAGCAGTTGCAACGTGCTGCGCGCGTCGTCCCGCACCTGCCAGGCGCGTCGAAATACCGGTCCCTCGGTGCGGATATGAGGGACCTCCCCACTCTTCCAGACGGCGACCGGCAAACGATGACTGGTGAATTCTTCACGCAGTTCGGCATTCAGCACCGCATTGGACGGAAGTTCCAACGCGAAGCCAAGGCCGGCAGCGGGGGACGAGACCATCGCCAAAGCAATCAAAAAGCACCTTGGAGTCATCGGGATTGCGCGTGATATTCGGGGTTTGGACGCATGTCGGTGGCCGAGGCCATGCGATTGGTCATGTTGAAGAAGCCGGCCACGGCGGCAATGTCCCATATGTCCCGGTCGCAAAAGCCCACGTTTCGCAACGCGTCGCGATCGCTTTCCTCGATCCGGTGACTTGCCTCGGTCATCTTGACGGCGAAATCCAGCATGGCGCGTTGGCGGGCGTCAAGTGGCGCAGCACGGTAGTTCATGACCAGCATTTCACCCAGTTCCGGGTTTCCCGACAGTTGGCGGACCGCCGCGCCATGGGCGACCAGACAATAGTAACAGCGGTTTACCGAGGATACCGCCACCGCGATCATTTCCCGTTCCAGCTTGCTGAGGCCGCTGTCGGCCAGCATCAGATCGTTGTAGAGCGCCGTGAACGCATTCAGCTTCTCTATATCGAAGGCATAGGCGCGCAGCACGTTCGGGACCATGCCGAGCTTTTCCAGACATATGCTGAAATATTTCACCGTCTCCGGCGGCAAGGGATCCAAAGCCGGCAGGTCGAGGGCCGTCGGCGATTGTTGCGCGTCCTTCAAATGCGTCTCGTCCTTAGAATATTTCCTCCACGCGATAGTGATAGTGTCCCACATTCGACATGCCGAGGGAAGTGTAGAGAGCGTTGGACAGCGGGTTTTCGCTTGTGGTGACAAGCGAAAACACCGCGGCCTCGTGCTCTCGCGCCCATCGGGCCGCCGTTTTGACGATGTTGCGACCGACGCCTTTTCGCCGCTGGTCCTTGCTCACTTCGAGCGCGTGCAGCATCGCGACATTTCCGTGAACGGAGACGAAACCAACTCCGGCGGCGCGGTCGTCGGCACGATCGAGAATTGCGGTCTTGGGGTCCGAGGCCCGCGCCATCACGTCGATTCTGGCGGCGTCGATACCGCCCTCCATCCAGATCTGACGCATGATCTCCAATGGCGGCCAGGCGGTGAAACCGTCCAATCTTCCAGGGACACATTCCGCCAGGGCCGCGACCGGACAAGCATAGGCCGTAACCGCATCATGATAGCGATAACCGCGCGCGGCCAGAAACCGGTCCAGCGCCGCGTCGCCTTCGCGGATCATGAAAAGCGGCGTTTGACCGAGGGCGCGCATCGCGACTTCGGCTTGCGGGATGTCGGCCTCGTTCCAGCTTTCCCGGACGGTTGCCGAAGACACCCGCTGTCCGCCGCCCGCGCCTTCCCGGATCAACCAGGGTCCCACCCTCCGCGTTCGCAGCGAAGGCCAGGTGCGATCAAGCACTTCGTAAAGCACCGGAAGCGAAATCAAATCACCGCCTTCGGAAACAGATCACGCAAGGCGTTCGCGGCTTCGGCGACCCGAGCCGCATCCGCGCCGCGGAAAACGACATTGACCCCGTATCGCCCTTCTTGCTGGAACGGATAGGACCCGACGGACAGGTCCGGATAACGGTTCGCCAATTCGCCGAGCGGGCCGGCGATATCCCCCTCGCCGCGGCTCACGCGGACCGAGGTCGAAATCAGCGGGCTGCCCCTGGGCAGCGTCCGCAGGACCCCGGCCAGCATCGCCTGAAAAACGGACGGAACGCCGGCCATGACATGTACGTTGCCGATCGTGAATCCCGGCGCGGCGCTGACGGGGTTCACGATCAACGACGCACTGTCGGGGATGCGCGCCATGCGTATACGGGCGGCGTTGAGATCCAGCCCCGACCGCGCGTAATGTTCCGACAGCAGGATGCGCGCATCCTCGCGCACGTCGATGGGGTCGTCGAACGCCGCAGCGATGGCATCCGCCGTTACGTCGTCGTGGGTCGGACCGATCCCTCCCGAAGTGAAGACATGATCGTAACCATCGCGCAACATGCCTACCGCCTCCACGATCCGGTCGCGATCGTCGGGAACGATCCGGACTTCCTTCAAATCGATGCCATGCGTGGTCAATTCTCCCGCCAAGTGGTGCATGTTCGCATCTCTCGTCCGCCCGGACAGGATCTCGTCCCCGATCACGAGCATGGCTGCACTGGGGTTCGGCATGATCGAGAAGCTCCGCTTTGCAGGCGTTTCGACGGAGTATAAACCAAGCGCGCCGATTGTCAGACGAATACGATAAAATTCCCGTGCATACGATCGTCACCTGTGTCCCGGCCGCGTCGGGCAGGGGTATTTCGATGCTTCGGCCGCGGTCGGGGCGTGTTTGCCAAGGGTTCGGATTTTTCGTGCGAACATGTCAGACGCATGCGGGCTTCCATCCTTGGTGCGCCACGAAGGCGCATCGGATCGCGGCTGGCTTCGGAACGTATGGCAAGGTGGCAGCGGGGCGGTATCCTTGCCAATGCGCATGGCGCTGCTAGCTAGGTCCAGGACATGCGTTTTCAAACCCCCTTGATCCCGGCTATCCTGCTGCGCCGCTACAATCGTTTTCTCGCCGACGCGCGCCTGGACGATGGTAGGGTCGTCAACGTGCATTGTCCGAATCCCGGTTCGATGATGGGCTTGAAGGACGAAGGGGCCCGCATCTGGCTGGAACCCAACGACGATCCCAAGAAAAAACTGAAATTCGGATGGCGCCTTGTGGAGTTGTCCGATGGTCATTGGTGCGGCATCGACACCACCATGCCGAACAGGATTGTGAGAGAGGCGTTGGAGGACAAGCTGGTGGTCGAGCTTTCAGCCTATGACACGTTCCGCCCCGAGGTGAAATACGGGGACCGCAGCCGGGTGGATTTTCTGTTGAGCCGACCCGGTCGACCCGACGCCTATGTCGAGGTCAAGAATGTCCACCTTCGCCGCGAAGGCGACTGGGCCGAATTTCCCGACAGCGTGACCGATCGCGGCACCAGGCATCTTCGTGACCTGATCGAGGTGCGGCATCGAGGATGTCGGGCGGTGATGTTCTATCTGGTTCAGCGCACCGACTGCGCGCGGCTGAGGATGGCGGGTGATCTGGATCCGACCTATGCCGAAACCTTCGCGCAGGCCCGCGCGGCTGGGGTCGAGGTGCTTTGCTACGATGTCCGGATTTCGCTTGAGGAAATCGTGCTGGGGCGGGCGCTGCCCGTGCCCGAAGCGCCGGACGGTTGAGGTCGAAGCGTGACGTCCGGTCGTCAGGGAACCCTCTTGCCTTTTCTCCGCTGCGTGCAGGCCCTATAGCGAAACGGACGAGAGGTGGGGGATATGACGAACTTGCTGGATCTTGGCGTTACAACGTTGATGATCGCGACCGTGATCACCTTCGTCGCAGGGTTCGTCAAGGGGGCGGTCGGCTTTGCCATGCCGATGATCATGATCTCCGGTCTCAGCACCTTTCTTCCCGCCAGTGTCGCGCTGGCGGCGCTGATCGTGCCGACGATGGTGACGAATGTCTGGCAGGCCGTGCGGGACGGACCGGGCGCAGCCATGCGTTCGGCGTGGAAGCTGAAACGTTACGTCGCCACAGTGCTGATTATGATCGCGCTCAGCGCGCAGCTTGTGACGGTCGTGCCACCGAACGTGATGCTTTTGCTTCTCGGTATTCCCTTGACGGTCCTGGCGCTGGCGCAACTGCTGGGCTTGCAGCTTCGTCCGAACGAAAAGACCCGCCCCTACACCGAAATGGGCTTTGCGCTTTTCGCGGGATTCATGGGCGGCATCGCCGGGGTATGGGGGCCGCAGACGGTAATGTATCTGACCGCGATCGAGACACCCAAACGGGAACAAATAAGAATGCAGGGTGTCATCTTCGGGCTGGGGTCTTTCGTGCTCATGCTGGCCCATATCCGTTCGGGCGTGTTCAATTGGGGCACGGGCCAGTTGTCCGCGGCGATGCTCGTTCCGGCCCTGGTCGGTCTGATGGCAGGTTTCGCCGTTCAGGACCGCATGGATCAGAAACGCTTTCGCAAGGCGACGCTGCTTGTACTGGTCGTGGCCGGCTTGAACCTGATCCGGCGCGGGTCGATGGGTTAAGCGTCGGGCGGCTGCCAGAGTTCGATCGGATTGCCCTCGGGATCATGGATGCGGGCGAAGCGTCCGGCCGTGCCGTTCCACTCGTCGCGTTGCTCCACCGCGATACCCTCGCCCTCGAGCCGGACGATCAGACCATCCAGATCCGCGACGCGGAAATTGATCATCCATTGCCGATCGGCGGGGAAATAATCCGTATCCGCGGCGAAGGGCGCGAAAACCGTCGGACCCGCGCCCTGCCGCCAAATTGTCCTGGCGAAGTCTTCGATCCCCAGATGGGTGCGATACCACGTCATCAGCCCCTCAGGGTCCCGCGCCCTGAAGAAAACACCCCCGATTCCAGTCACTTGCGTCATCTCTCGACTCATCCTATGGCCACGGCGCGCACGTCGTCGTCGATATATCCCTCATATTGCGAGAAATTGTCCGCGAACATCCGCGATAATTTCCTGGCCTGCGTATCATAGGCGACCGCGTCGTTCCAGGTACGGCGCGGATCCAACAGGTTGTCGGGCACATCCTGCACGTTCGTAGGCACCTCGAAACCGAAATGCGGATCCTTGCGGAAGCTAACGCTGGCCAGTGAATTGTCGAGCACGGCCGCAACCAGCGTGCGGGTGGCCTTGATCGGCATACGCGATCCGATACCATAGGCCCCGCCGGTCCAGCCGGTGTTGATCAGCCAGCAAGCTACCCCATGTCTGGCGATCCTGTCGCGCAGCAGCCGACCATATATTTCGGGATTTCGCGGCATGAAGGGCGCCCCGAAGCAGGTCGAAAACGTGGGTTCGGGCGCGCTCACGCCGCATTCGGTTCCCGCGACCCTCGAGGTGAAGCCCGACAGGAAGTGATACATCGCCTGCGCCGGGCTCAGCCGGGCGATGGGCGGCAGCACGCCAAACGCGTCGCAGGTCAACATGACGATGTTCCTGGGATGCCCGCCAAGACCGCTCGGCGACACGTTCGAGATGTATTCCAGCGGATAGGCGCACCGCATGTTCGCCGTCAGACTGTCATCTTCGAAATCCAACGCCTTGGTTTCGGGATCGAAGATCATGTTCTCGATCACCGTTCCGAATTTCGAGGTGGCGGCATAAATTTCCGGCTCGTCTTCGGGGCAGAGATTGATCGTCTTGGCGTAGCAGCCGCCTTCGAAATTGAAGACGCCGCGATCCGACCAGCCATGTTCGTCGTCGCCGATCAGCACCCGTCCTGGATCGGCCGACAGCGTGGTCTTGCCGGTGCCGCTGAGACCGAAGAACACCGCCACGTCCGCTGGATTGCCGACCGCATGATTGGCCGAGCAATGCATCGGCATGATTCCCTTTTCCGGCAACAGATAATTCAGCAGCGTAAAGACCGATTTCTTGTTCTCGCCGGCATATGCAGTGCCTCCGATCAGGATTAACCGCTTGTCGAGATTCAGCGCGACCACCGCATCGCTGCGGCAATCGTGCCTGACCGGATCGGCTTTGAAGGAGGGGCAGTTTATGATCGTGAAATCCGGAACGAAGCGATTCAGTTCGTCTCGCGACGGACGGCGCAGCATGTGGCGCATGAAAAGACCGTGCCAGGCCAGTTCGGTGACCACGCGCATCCTCAAACGCTGCGTCGGCTCGGCCCCGCCGTAAAGATCCTGGACAAAATATTCTCCGCCGTTCATATGCGCCAGCATGTCGGCGCGAAGCGCATCGAACCCGTCCGGGGACATGGCGGCGTTGTTTTTCCACCAGATGTCCTTTTCGACCAGCGGTGTCTTGACAATATGTTTGTCCCTGGGAGAGCGGCCGGTATATTTGCCGGTGGTCACCAGAAATGCGCCCCCCTTGCCCAGAATGCCTTCGCCGCGTCTCAGCGCCGCTTCGACGAGGGCGGGCTCTGTCAGGTTGTAATGAACCTTTCCCGGGCCGAGGATGCCCTGATCGTCCAGCATATGGGCAAGATTGACGCGTCCGATCGTCATGATTGCAAGCTCCTGGTGCATGCGCGCCGGCGCATGATTTTTGAAAATGTATGAATGATCAATTTCGCGATCTTGGATTTATGAAACGAAGTATGCGCCTTCCCTTAACACGACGTTTCCGAGAGGCAACAGACGCACCCGCACAGTTAGCGCAATCAAATCGACCGAGAGCGCAAACAGTGATCATCCCGGCGGCGACCATGCGCGAATATTGGCGCTTTTTCCCCGCCCCGACGGGAAATGCGTGAAGCGATTCGCGGTTTTGAGTTGATTTTCACCAGGAAACCACGACAAACTAAGTCACAAAACAAAATACAACGGGCAGTATTGAGGACATTATCATGTCAAGGATCGCTTTGGTCGATGACGACAGGAATATCCTGACGTCGATCGCGATGACGCTTGAGGCGGAAGGTTTCGAGGTGGAAACTTACAACGATGGACAATCGGCGCTGGACGCGTTCAGCAAGAGCATGCCGGAATTGGCCGTCCTGGATATCAAGATGCCGCGCATGGACGGTATGGATCTGCTCCAGCGCTTGCGTCAGAAAAGCCGGATTCCAGTGATCTTTCTGACTTCGAAGGACGATGAGGTCGACGAAGTGCTGGGCTTGCGCATGGGGGCTGACGATTACGTGAAGAAACCCTTCTCTCAGCGCCTGCTCGTAGAGCGTATCCGCGTGATTCTGCGGCGGCAGGAAGCCGTGTCGGGCGATGCCGATCCCGAAGGCAGCGAAGGCGAGGTGATGGTGCGCGGTCAACTCAGGATGGACCCTTTGCGCCATGCCGTCAGCTGGAAAGGGCAGGAGGTGACCCTGACGGTCACGGAATTTCTGTTGCTTCGGGCCCTTGCGCAGCGCCCGGGTTTCGTGAAAAGCCGGGATCAGCTGATGGATGTGGCCTACGACGATCAGGTATATGTCGACGATCG
>JBCCVK010000076.1:0-8581 GCA_039195495.1 Pseudomonadota bacterium | reverse complement strand
GTCGAATTGGACCCGATCAGCGAACTGACCATCATGGCCCGCGGCGCGTGAGAAGCCGCAATCCGAGGCCGAACACACGACCGCAATCAATCGCCGACAATCAGATCAGAAAGTCCTTGCAAAACCGAGGGCATCCACACACGCACCTTGGCGTTCAACCGAATATGGCAGGCTGTTCGAAAGCGCTGTAATCTTCGCAATCTCACGGGGCAGTTCCCCTTCGCACAAAACCATATCGTTGCCGACGACGCAAAGCGCACGGACCGGCGCGCTGCTTGAGGAAAGCGCGCCCATGGGCTTTGTTCCTCAACGACTGCTTCGCTCTTGAACGCTCAAAATGGGGCAGTTTCACACCATCATCGGCAAAACAGCCCGTCCTTATTCCGGGTGAGCGATCTTCGAAGAGCTTGTGGGTTCATTCTCTTCGGTGGCTCTCGGACATCGATGTCTCCTATGCCATCCTCGGATGATGGGGCGTGAAGGTGATCGGCGTGGGTGGGGAAGCCGGGCGTGCCGCCGCCCCCTCAGACGGTCATCATGAACCTTGGGTTGAACTTGACCTCCTCCGGGAAGGCCAATCGAAGCTTCCGGAACCGGTCCGTTACGAAGCCTGCGGATCGGGTTCGCGGCGCGCGGAAATAGAGAAGAAAACGTCGTAGAGGACCGGAGCAGCCACGAGCGTCAAGATGGACGCAAAGGCCAGACCGCCCATTATGGTCACGGCCATGGAGACAAAAAACGCATCCCCCAACAGCGGGATCATCCCGAGAATGGTCGTCGCCGCCGCCAGCAGGACAGGCCGAAGGCGCGCGGTCGACGCCTCTACAATGGCAGTACGCAAATCCACCGCCTCTTCTCGCACGTTGTCGATTTCCTCGACCAGGACGATGCCGTTTTTGATGAGCATTCCGGACAGGCTCAGAAGTCCCAGCAGCGCCGTGAAGGAGAAAGGCAGACCGGTTCCGAGCAAACCCAGAGCGACCCCGTTTACCGACATCGGCACCAGAAGCCAGATGATGAGAGGCTGCCGGATGGCGTTGAACAACAGAACCGAAATCAGCACCATGATCAGGATCGTCACCGGTAATTGCGCGCCGAGGCTGGCATTCGCTTGCGCCGAGTTTTCGAACTCGCCACCCCATTCCATACGATAGCCGATCGGCAATGGGATGGCTTCGACCGCCGCGCGGATCTCGGCGTGAACCTCGGCCGCGGTCAGGTCCGGTGGGATGGTGGCGCCAACGGTGATCGTCGGCACCCGGTCGATGCGGCGTATCACGGTGTTTTGGGCTTCGAGCACGAACCCATCGACCACCTGTTCGATCGGCACGAGGGAGGCGCCGTCCTGTGAGGTGACGACCTGATCCATCACGCTAAGCGCCGAGGCCGCCGGGACGCGCACGATGATCGGGATCGCGCGATCCCCTTCACGATAGGTGCCGGCGATCACGCCGTCGGTGGCGAACCGCATGATGTTGGCCACGTCCTCACGCGTGATGCCGGCGGCCTGCGCCCGTTCGGTCACGTAATTCGGGCGCAGGACAAGCTCTTGTTCCCGCCAGTCCACGCGGGACGTAAGGACGTTGGGTGAGTTTTCGACCATGGCGTCGACTGCGCGGTCGGCCAGATCGCGCAGCACCGCGCCGTCGCTGCCCGAGAACCGCACTTCGATCGGGCTGCCGCCGCCAGGGCCGAAAACCAGGCGTTCGGTGCGAAACTCGCCTTCAGGCAGAAACTCCGCGGCAAATGCTTCGACGTCGGCTTGCAGCGCCGGAATCTGTTCGAGGGTCCGGGTTCGGATGATCAGATGGCCATAGGCCGCGTTCGGCGGCTCGGAACCGTAGGTGAGCAGGAAGCGCGTCGCGCCCTCACCGATAAACGAGGAGACGGAGACGACCTCTTCCCGATCCTCAAGAAATGCCTCGACCAGCTTCATCCGGGCCGATGTGACTTCGATCGGGGTGCCCTGGCGCATGGTGTAATGCACGAAAAAAAGCGGTGTGTTCGAATTGGGGAAGAATTGCTGCTTCACCTGACCAAATCCGACGTAACAGGCGGCTGTAATCCCGACGAGCGCCAGGATCACGAACCATCTCGCCCGCAAGGCGCCCCGAAGAAGACCACCATACCCCCGATAGACCGCACCGGAATACGTGTCCGCTGCGTCCGCATCGCCCCGCTCGAAGAAATAATGCCCCAGAAGCGGCGTGACGGTCACGGCCAGCACCCATGATAGTAGAAGCGAGATGCCGATCACCGCGAAGAGCGAGAACAGGAATTCCCCCGTCGAGTCCGGGCTGAGTCCAATACCGGCAAAGGCCATGATCCCGATCACCGTCGCGCCAAGAAGCGGGATCTGCGTCTTGCCGGCGGCGTCGTCCGCGGCATCCCGGGAGGAATTGCCGCGCGACATCGCGATCTGCATCCCTTCGGCCACCACGATCGCGTTGTCGACAAGCATGCCCATCGCGATGATAAGCGCACCGAGGGAAATCCGTTCCATCTCGATCGAGAAGAGCGCCATAAAAAGAAGCGTCCCGACGACGGTCAAGAGGAGCGTCGTGCCGACAACAACGGCCGCGCGCGGCCCCATGAACAGACCGAGCACGAGGACCACGATTCCCACCGACATGGCCAGGTTGATCAGAAACCCGTTTGAGGCGTCGTCCACCACCACGTGCTGTTGGTAGATCGGGTGCAGTTCGACCCCATATGGGATCTGCGCCTGCATGAGCGCGAGGTGGGTGTCGACCCGTTCGCCCACTTCGACGATGTTCTCATTGGGCAGGCCCGAGACGCCGATCGTGAAAGCCTCGACGCCATCATGGCGGATCTCCGTGGGCTGATCGTCCTGGCGGCCGCGGCCAACCTCGGCAATGTCGACAAGATTCAAAAGCTCGCCGCCGACGCCGACGGTCAGCGACGCGATCTCGGTCACGCTGTCCGAGCCTTCGGGCGCCTGGATCAGCAGTCGCGCGGCCTCGCCATCAAGGGTGCCGGCGTCGGTGACGGAATTGGATGTCGCGAGCGCTTGGGTCAGGAGCTGGGGATCGATGCCCAGATTGGCCGTGATCGTCAGATTTGGCTCGACGAAGATCGCCTCTTCGGGAAGGCCCGCGACCTCGACATCGGCGACGCCTGCCACCGTCAGCAACTCGCGGCGCAGGAAGGTCGCCAGATCATGACGCTCCGCGTCGCTGAACCCCTTCGCCGTGACGGCGAAAAAGAGACCATAGACATCCCCGAAACCGTCGTCGACGAACGGCGCCCCGGCGCTTTCGGGCAGCGCGCCGGCGACATTTTGCAGCCGTTCGCGCAATTCGGTCCATACGGCCGACAGCTGATCGCCCGGGATCGTATCGACGACCGCGACATCGATCCGCGACAGACCCGGACGATTGGTGGAGGTGATTTGGTCGACCTCACCCATTCGCTGGATCGCCGCCTCGAGCGGTTCGGAGACTTCGGCCGCCACTTGCGCCGCCGAGGCGCCCGGATACTGGGTGACGACCACGGCCTGCTTGATCGTAAAGGCCGGGTCTTCGAGACGACCCAGGGTGAGAAACCCCCAGATGCCGCCGAAAAGGCAGACCAACATGACGATCCAGGTCAGGACGGGTTTGTCGATCGAGGCGCGCGCGATGTTCATCTCCGGCGGCCTCAGTTCGGATAGCCCTGGAAGCGGCGGACCGTTTGGCCAGTTTCGACGGCATGAGCCCCGGTTCTGACGATCTCGTCCCCAGGCGCGAGGCCGGATCGGGCCACCAGATCGCCGTCTCGATTCGCCTCGAGCTCCACGGTCACTTCTTCCAGCGTGCCCAAATCCGCGCCAGCGGGGATGAAGCGCATCACGCTGGTGGCGCCGTCATTGCCGATCCGCACGGCCGTCGGCGGGATGACGATCTCCGGATCGCCCGT
Organism: Pseudomonadota bacterium; assembly: GCA_039195495.1. Classification (GTDB taxonomy): domain Bacteria; phylum Pseudomonadota; class Alphaproteobacteria; order Rhodobacterales; family Rhodobacteraceae; genus JBCCVK01. The sequence goes on along the minus strand of JBCCVK010000076.1, from coordinate 4,663 downwards.
TTGGAGCGTCGCGAAGACCGTCACCGAACTTCCGGGCAGGACCGCCAAGCCTTCCGGGCGTGGCAGGCCAAGGGTCAGTCGGAAGGTCTGTCCCACCGAGGAAGCTTCGGCATTGAATTCCCGGACGTCCAGCCGATGCATCTCATCGGAGATCGGAAACCGCGCCATCAGAGAGACCTCGGCATCCTGGCCCGCGCGTTGAAACAGAACTTCCGGCACGTCGATCTCGATCCGCAACTCGGACATGTCGTGGATACGCGCAACGGGGCTGCCTTGCGTGACGGTGCTGAAATTGGCGACGTTGCGCGACGCCACCAATCCGTCGAATGGGGAGAGCAATGTCGCGTTTTCCAAAGAAAACTCGGCATTGCGGAGCGCGACGCGCGCCAGCCCCAATTCGGTTTCCGCATCCTGACGCGCCACATCCGAAACCGAGCTGGTCAATCGGTTCAGTCGCGCGAACGTTCGTTCGGCCTGGTCGAACCGCAATCGCGCCTGCTGCCGCTGCAATTCGAAGGGCTCCAGATCCAGCTCGGCGATCAAGGCGCCTTCGGTGACCGTTTCGCCCTCTGCGGCGGGAAACTCCACGATCTGGCCTGATACCTGAAAGGCCAGATCGACCGTCTGCCGGGCGACGACATGCCCGAAAAACTGCCTCGTGACGCCTTGGGTCTCGGGGGAGACGCCCATCAGGTGAACAGGACGCACGGCCGCGTCCTGCGCCGGAACGCCGTGTGGAAATGACGTGAGCAGACCGATTGCCGCGAGCGGCAGCAGAAACCGTCTCATGTGTCACCTCCCTGTTGCGACACTGTCATGACCAGCGACGTGGCCGCTTCTTTTACCTGAGTAGCAACGAACCGTTCGCGCGGCCAGCAGCAATATCCTGTCGCCCCAGACCGCGGGGGAAAGGTGACCGTGCATGATACGAAAGAGCGTCGTCCGCGCGTTTCGGACCGTCACGTCTTGTCTTACCCGCCCGCCTTTGAAGGACGCCCGCGCCGAGTGCTGGAAAAGGCTGCGCTTGACTTTGGCCGAAGCGCTTTTCTAGATGGGGGCGTGGAGGGCGGAATGAAACCCGCGGTTGCTGAGATGAGCGGTTGGAAGCGTCCGGCAAGTACCTTGGACAGAGGCTGCGCGTCGGTTCCCGGGGCCCGACCTTCCTTTCCCGTTTCCCTGCAGGCGTCGTCGACCGAACGGGATGGGCGCCGCAGCGCCTGCGACGTCGCTTTGAATCATGTCGCGGGCTGTTCTATCTTCCCTCGAAGATGGCCGCCTGCGCGATTTCCAGCGGTGCATGTCGCGCTGGATCGTGGGAAAGAACTTCGCCGGGGCGGGTCGTTCGCGCCCCCGGGTCGTTTCCCCAGACTTCGCAACCGGGTTGTTCCGGCCGATCGCTCAAGACGCGCCCCGGCAACGAGATGATGCAGAAGGCAAATATATCAGAAATGATTTTCAGTCCCGGATTTCTCGTCTGCTCGGTGAACGAAGCTATGATGCGCCCGCCGACAGAATTGACGCGGGAGAAGCTTTGGCTCTACGCGCAGGAAATGATGGGTCCGATCCGTTCGAAAACTCCGTGCGCGGCGGTGCGGGCATGAGCGGGAGCGGAATCGAGAAGCAAATCGCACGGGCGACCAGTTCGCTGCTCGGTCTGAGATTCTGGCTCATCCACTATTCCGAACCATCGCATATCGATGCGCTTGCACCCTACCTCGATGACCATTTCCGGTACGTGAAGGAGTTGGAAAACAAGGATCTACTGTTTGCAGCGGGAGCGATCCGGACACCTGAGGGCGAGCTGAAGGGCCGCAGTCTGTTCGTCATACGAGCGGAGGACCATGCAGCGGCCGAACGGATCGCCGCCGCCGATCCGATGGTGCGCGCGGGCGTCCGCAGCTTCTCGGTCGAGCAGTGGACGGTGAATATGGGGAGCTTCGAAATACGGCTCGCCTATTCCGATCAGTCCTTCTCCGTGAAGGGAGCAGGCGCGTGAAAGTGGATCCGCGCCATACGGGAATTCTTGTCAATCAGTTCTCTGCGGCATGCGGTAACTTCCAAGGGCGGTGAGGTTTGTAACCACGTATCCAAAAGGCCAATTGGCCTGCCGCCGGTTTTATGGATGGCAACCCAAGCGTCCGCCCGACGATCCCCCGATGCTCGGCCTTCAGGGAGACCACGGAAATCCTGATGTGAAAGAGATCGCCGGCACCGGCCTTTGACATCACCTCCATGAGGTTGTGCATCGCTTGACGCAACTGCGCTTCGACATCCCTGGCCAAACCTCGTTCCGGATCCCATCCCACGCTCCCCGCCGAGACGCCGCCTGCGGAAAGCCGGGCGATCGTGTTTCGCATACATGATGGGTTGGATAGTAACGTTGGCGGGCGGAACTGGACGTCATGCGAGCCTCTCCGGCTACATGTTCGCGGGGACCTCACCGAACGGTTGACAACCGTCAAGTGACTTTTCTTACTCTCTGACGGGTGAGGACATGGGGAATCAGGGAGAGATCGCGTGATGAGAATGGCGAATGCGGCGGCCATGATGTCGGTGATCTGTTGGTCGGGTGCCGTCGTCGCGCAGGAGACGATCACGCTGTCGCTGTCGACATTTCTCCCACCGCAGAACGTGATGTCGCTCGAGTTCGAACGCTGGGCGGAAGAAGTCGCCGAACTGTCGGACGGCAGACTGGAAATCGAGATATTCCCTGCGGGCCAGATGGGACCTCCGGCGGCGCAGTACGACATTGCCCGCAGCGGCGCGGCCGATCTGGCGTATCACCTACACGGGCTGACGCCCGGCCGGTTTCCGCTGACCGAGCTATCCTATCTGCCGGGCATGATCAACGGGGCCGAGCAGGGGAGTATCGCGTTGGCGGAATTGACGCCGGATTACCTGGCGGCGGAGCACAAAGGCGTCAAGCTGCTCTATATCGTTGCGGCCGCACCGATCCGGGTCCTGACCGGCGACGCGCGGATCGATACGATCGAAGACATGCGGGGGCTTCGACTTCGCCATCCCAGTTCCGTCATCGGCGGAAGCCTGTCGGCGGTCGGTGCCGTCCCGGTTGCCGTGCCGCCTCCGGAAATGGGCGATGCTCTTGCCAGGGGCATCATCGATGGGGTTGCAACCTCCATCGAAGCGGCACAATCCTTCCGATTTATAGAACATATCGCTTATGCCAACGATATCAACATCGGGACGGGTACGTTCGCGATGGTGATGAATCAAGCCAGCTATGACGGGCTTCCCCCCGCACTCCAGGCCGTCATTGATCGGACGACCGGCCTTGCTGCGGCACGACGCGGCGGCAGGATCTACGACGCGGCCGAAGCGCGGGTCTGGGACGAAGTACGCGATTCAATTGAACGTGTGGATCTCAGCGACGCTGAGTCGGCAAGATTCGACGCGGTTTTTTCGGATTACGCGCAAACGGTGATCGCAGAGCATGAGACGAAGAGTTTGCCTGCACGGCAGGTCTTCGATCATCTCCTCAAGTCCGCAAACCGATGACCGATCCCTCGGCCCGCGGCGTTCTCCGCCGACTGGCGGCGCTGCCGGCCGTCGTCGCGGCGGCCGCGATCGTGGTCATGGCTGCCGTGAGCCTGGTGGATATCGTTGGTCGCAGCCTGTTTGGCCTTGCGGTTCATGGCACCTACGAGATCATTCGCATCTGCCTTTGCGCTTCGATCTTTTTCGGTCTTGTGGTCGCCACCATGGAACGCGCGCACATCACGGTCGACGTCATCGATCAACTGGCCGGAGAGACCGGCATTCGCCGGCTGAAACAGTTGGCGCGCCTTTGCTTTCTCGTATTTCTCGCCATGCTGATCTATGCGGGTTGGAGGCAGTCCCAGGATGTCATGGCGTTTGGCGATGTCACGGACGATCTGCGTCTGAGCAAACTGGTCTTCTGGAGTCCGATCCTAACCGGCCTGTGCCTTGCTGCGATTGCGGCCGTGGCCGACCTCCTTCACCCTGAGCGAAACTGACGGGTAGCCGGATGGATTCCGCTGCTGTAGGTGGGTTTTCCATTGCGGCAGCCCTTGTTCTGTTGGCTCTGCGGGTTCCGGTGGCCGTCGCTCTCGGCCTGTCGGGCGTGATCGGATATCTCACCATCTCCTCCTCCCCCTACGGCGTATGGTACACGCTCGGCACGACGATCCTGCAGGTGGGAACCGAGTATACGTTCTCGGTCATTCCGCTGTTCGTCCTGATGGGATCGCTCGCCGTGCAGTCGGGAATGACCGATCGGCTCTTCACCGCATCGACAGCCCTGTTCGGACGCGCCCGCGGCGCCGAGGCGATGGCGACGATCGCCGCATCCGCAGCTCTCGGGGCCGTGTCGGGCTCGTCTTTGGCCACAACTGCGACGATGTCGCGGGTTGCGGGCAACGACCTCTTGCGGCGCGGCTACGCGCAAAGCCTGGTCGGGGGCGCGATCGCCGCCGGCGGTACGCTCGGCATCCTGATCCCGCCGTCGATCGTGATCATCATCTATGCGCTGATCACCGGTCAATCCGTTGCGTATCTGTTTGCCGCCGGACTGGTGCCCGGCATCCTGCTAACGCTCTTCTATGTTGCGGCGACCTATATTTCGATACGACTGCGACCGCATTCGGCGCCGACGCCCGTATCGACGATGAAGCACAGAATGCGG
>JBCCVK010000075.1:0-8664 GCA_039195495.1 Pseudomonadota bacterium | reverse complement strand
ATCACCTTGTCCGTCAGCGTCAGCTTATCGAAAAGCACGTCCAGATGCCGGACGGCCGGATGCACGTCCACCGCCTCTACCGGATAGCCCCCTGCGAAATGAATGCAGTTGAAATATTGCGTCAGCTTGAGCAGATCGGCGCATTGCGCGCGCGTGCCGGGCACTTTCCGACCCAATTCCATGTCCCAGTAATTCGGCGGCGAGGAAACGTTGCCAAATGCCATGTAGGTTCCGCCGATCGTGATCTTCCGGTCGGGGTTGCGCGGGGTCAGCGTCCAGCGCGACGGCGCCTTGGCGACCATCTCCATGACGAAGGCGCGGTCAAGGAACACCTTGTGACCATCGGCCTTGCACCCTGCCCGCTTCAGGATCGCCAAGGCGGTGTCGTTGAGAATGTCGATACCGATCTCTTCAAGGATTTCCATTGCGGCTTCATGAATCGCCTGCACCCCTTCTTCCGTCAGCGGTGCGGTCGGCCTGTCATTGTTGATCGGCTGCCTCCAGGGCATTTGCGCGACGATCTGCATGCCACGACGCTCTGCCATTGCGGTCCGGCCGCCGCGGCGCCGTCTTGCTGGCGCTTCCATCATCGGGTGCTCTCCCTTTTTGCGTCCTGCATAGAAATAAGCGCAGTCGCCGGAGACATGGGTTGCCGGAATCCGACCGATGCGGTCGCAATTCTCTTATCTCTCGGCCGCGGACGCGCCGCCCGGATGGCGGTTCTGTCGGGGTGCCGGTGCTTTTCACGTGAATGCGAGCCGAGGTCTTCGGTGCGTCCTCAAGCCATTCAGGGATAGGGGATCACCCGCGTACCGTCGAGACGGAGGTCGATCCCTCTCCGCCGACCATATCCAGGGAGCGGTTCACCACAAGCGCGCGGGTGAAAGAGAGGGCGGCATGTCTTTCGCACCGGATCGCCCGGTAGAGACGGAGACACTCCGTACCGCCACGTCTCGACGGATCAAGGACCTCGAAAAACGAGAAAAGAGGCGATGACGTCTTGGGAGGAGAAAGACGCCATCGCCAATTTCATCTACGCCCGAGGGAGGAGGAAAGGGCGCAGACGATGCGGTATGTCACGCACGATCACCATACACGGCGTCCACCGCGACGGATCGCAACATCGAACGGTTCAAGCCCAGATCGGTCAGTTCGCGATTTGACAGGCTGCGCAACTCGGACAGAGTCTGGCGATAAAGCCTCCAGCGTGTATAGGCCGCGCGGGTTTCGCTGACGATCGCACTCGGCCGGCCCAGGAGACTTGCGCCCATGGCGCGGGAAATGTCTGTGAATGCCATAGTCTCGGTTCCTTGGTGTGGGCGTTTTCCGGGCATCGCCCAATGTCTCGTTGAATTCAAAGATAGACGTATGCGGCGATGCCACAATACCGCTTATGGTCAATGCTGCTATGCAGAAAACGCATAGCACGCACCCTTTTTCATGGGCATTCTTGTTTGTAAATCATTTAAAGAAGGGAATTTATCTCAAGGCGCCGTGTTTGATGGCGTCGATAAACCGGGCGCTTTACGCAAAATCCGACAAGCTTCGCATACCTGCATTCGCAGGTATCGCGGTCTGCGGCGGGCGCCGCCGTGCTTGTCTTTGGCGAAATGCTTAACACATAGAAACGGGATATATGGAAAGAGGCATCCGATGGCGCCGACACGCGAAGCCGTATTCGAAGCCCTGGGCAGGCTGACGCTGCCGGACGGTGGCGGCCCGGTTTCCCGGGACATGGTGCGGGGACTGACGATCGAGGACGATCGGATCCGGTTCGTGATCGAAGCGCCAAATCCCGAAACGGCCGCCCGAATGGAACCCTTACGCAAAGCGGCCGAACAGGCCGTCGCGGGGCTGGCCGGGGCCGGAAGGGTTTCGGCGGTCCTGACGGCCCATGATCCGACGGATGGCTCGGCAACGCGCGCCGAACCGCCCAGCTTGAAACTGGGCCGACACCCGACGCCCGACCGAGAGCCTCGGACCATCCGCGGCGTCAGTCGGATTCTGGCCGTGGCCTCGGGCAAGGGCGGCGTCGGAAAATCGACCGTTTCGGCGAATCTCTCGGTGGCGCTGACCCGGCGGGGCCGCAAGGTCGGTCTGCTGGACGCCGATATATACGGCCCCAGTCAGCCCCACATAATGGGGGTGAACGAACGTCCGGCCTCGCCAGACGGCAAGACGATCATTCCACTGCACGCACATGGCGTCACGCTGATGTCGATCGGCCTGATGCTGGATCCGGGCAAGGCCGTGATCTGGCGCGGACCGATGCTGATGGGAGCATTGCAGCAGATGCTGGGACAGGTCGCGTGGGGCGCGCTGGATGTTCTGATCGTCGATCTGCCGCCGGGCACGGGCGATGTGCAACTGACGCTGTGCCAACGCGTGCAGATGACCGGCGCGCTGGTGGTTTCGACGCCACAGGATCTCGCACTTCTGGATGCGCGCAAGGCCCTGGACATGTTCCGCACCCTCAACACTCCGATTCTGGGGCTGATCGAAAATATGTCCTCCTATATATGCCCGACCTGCGGCACCGAGGCGCATATATTCGGCCGCGGCGGCGTGGCGGCGGAGGCCGGGAAGCTGAACCTGCCCTTTCTGGGCGAACTGCCCTTGCATCTGGATGTGCGTCTTGCCGGAGACGGCGGCACCCCGGTCGCCGCGACCGACAGCCCGATGGCGAAGCCATATCTACGACTGGCCGACCGCCTGATCAAAGGCGGTATGGCCTGACCGGCATCCGAGAACAGGCCGCGGGCGCGTTCATCGCGGGCTCCGCTTCGCCAGGATTCTTTGCAGCGTGCGACGATGCATGTTCAACCGCCGTGCGGTTTCGGACACGTTGCGGTCGCATTGTTCATAGACGCGCTGGATATGCTCCCAGCGCACGCGGTCGGCGCTCATCGGATTTTCGGGGGGTGGAGGCAGTTCGTCACCGTCGGCCAGCAAGGCCGCCGTTATGTCGTTGGCATCGGCGGGCTTGGACAGATAATCCGTGGCACCGATCTTCACCGCCGTCACGGCGGTGGCGATCGCACCATATCCGGTCAGGACGACGATCCGACTGTCCGGCCGTTTGCCCCGCAAGGTCTCGACGACATCCAGACCGTTGCCGTCCTCGAGGCGCAAGTCGACGACGGCATAGGCCGGCGGGCGGGCGGTCGCGATGGCCTTGCCAGCGGCGACGCAATCCGCGGTTTCAACCACGAAACCGCGTTTCTCCATTGCCCGGGCCAAGCGGCGCAGAAACGGTTCGTCATCGTCGACCAGAAGCAACGACCTGTCCTCGCCGATCTCCCGAAGCGCGCGCTCAGTCATTCCGATCCCCTTCCTGCTTCGCTCCTTAAGTTTCTAGGCCGCGAAAAAGGTTGGGTCAAACGTAGCGTCCGGACCTGCGCGTCAGAACGACGTGTCGACAAAACAAGCGACGCGGTCGGCCATTTCCTCCGGCGTGGTATCGCGGCGGAAGAAATCGACGAACCCGTGTCCCGGAAGGATCAGATAGGTCATGGTCGAATGATCCACCAAATAGAACTCGTCATCGCCCTCATCATGCAGATCGTAGAACGCTTTGTAAGCCTGCGCGGCGCGGCGCACCTGCTCCTCGTTGCCGGTCAGGCCAATCATCCGATCATGAAGGTTATCGGTGAAATCCGCCAAAACCTCGGGCGTATCGCGTTTGGGATCGACCGAGATGAAAATCGGCGCCACCATGTGACCCCGGGTTTCCAGAAGCGCAACGGCGTCGGCGTTGCGCGCCATGTCCATCGGGCAAACATCGGGGCAGAACGTGTAGCCGAAATAAATCAGGGACGGCTCGGTCAGTACATCCGCGCTGGTCACGGTCTCACCCGTTTCCGAAACCAGTGTAAACGGCCCGCCGATGTCGCCCCCCACCGCGCCCCCGGCGCAGTGAGCGAATTCCATCCCACGCGAATCGAAGGCGACCATCACGGCGAAGGCGCCCAGCATTGCCGCCACGAGGCCACCTGCGGCCCATGCGTATATCTTGGTCATGAAACCCTCCGGCAATTTGCATGCCTTGATCTCATAGGGATATGATCTTGGCATCTCACAATCGGGAAAGTGTGACATTCGACCGCCATGTCCGAATCGACATCCAGTCTGCTGAACACCAGGGCCCGCAGCGATTGGGTCCGTCTGCGCACGCTGATCCTGTTGCGCTGGCTGGCGATCGGCGGCCAGATCGCGGCGCTGCTGGTGGCCCGGATCCATTTGAATCTGCAACTGGATCTCGGGCTTTGCCTTCTGGCGATCGGCGCCTCGGTAATGGCCAACCTCGCGGCCATGGCGATCTATCCCGAAAATAAAAGATTGCCCGACACCGAAGCGATGCTGACGCTTCTCTTCGACATCTCGCAACTTGCGTTTCTGCTGTATCTGACCGGGGGATTGAACAATCCCTTTTCGCTGCTGATCCTGGCGCCGGTCACGATTTCGGCCACGGCCCTGCGACTGCGCTCGACGATCCTTCTGGGCACGACCGCGATCGTTCTGGTCACGATTCTGGCTTATTATCACATCCCCCTGAAGACCGAACAGGGTCTCATCCTGCGGCAGCCGCAACTGTTCGTCTTCGGTTTCTGGCTGGCCCTGGTGATCGGGATCGGATTCGAATCCGCCTATGCCTGGCGGGTAAGCAGCGAGATTCATTCCATGTCACAAGCACTGGCGGCAACGCAGATGGCGCTTGCCCGCGAACAGAAACTGACGGATCTCGGGGGCGTCGTCGCGGCGGCGGCGCATGAACTGGGAACCCCGCTGGCGACGATCAAGCTGGTCAGTTCGGAACTGGCGGAAGAACTGGAGAACGGCGACATGAAGACGGACGCCGAATTGATCCGCGACCAGGCGAATCGGTGCCGCGACATCCTGCAGTCGATGGGCCGTGCCGGCAAAAACGATCTCCACATGCGCCACGCGCCCTTGTCGGCGGTGATGAAAGAGGCTGCGGAACCCCATGCGGAACGCGGCAAGACGTTGCATTTCGACATCGTTCCGACCGAAGGGGCAAGCACCAGGCAGCCCACGATCCGGCGCGCGCCCGAAATCATTCACGGCCTGCGCAATCTGATTCAGAACGCGGTGGACTTCGCCCGTGCCAATGTCTGGATCCAGGCCGAGTGGAGCAAGTCGGACATCCGGGTGACGATCATCGACGACGGGCCCGGTTACCCGCCGCACCTGATCGGCCGCCTCGGCGATCCGTTCCTGCGTCGGCGTCGCCCGGAAACCGAGGCGGGACAGCGGCCAGGATACGAGGGAATGGGACTGGGTCTGTTCATCGCCAAGACCCTGCTGGAGAGATCCGGGGCCGACGTGACGTTCGCCAATGCCGCAGATGCGTATTCGCCGCGGATCACCGGCGTGATCGAGGCCGGTGCGGTCGTCGAGGTGAAATGGCCGCGGGGCAAGGTGTCTTTGGACGAGATCGGAGAAAAGGCACCGCTCGGGCAAAATCAACCTCTGACGGCGTGAACGAAACAGAGATTTTAATCACCCATTAAGAAATCCCTGATGAGCTTTCCAGCGGACAGGACTGGGGGGCTTGCCCATGACCGAATTCATCGGTTTCAATGCGCTGGTTCTGTTCGGTTCCGGGGTTTCGGCGGCGATCATGGCGTTGTTGGCGGCCACCTGGCTGTCTTCACGCCGCGACGATCACGAAAGGGCGCTTTTCGGACGCGATCGGATGGATGATGGAATCGCGTTCCTCCTGCACGGTCGGGATGTGATCGACGCCTCGGCCGAAGGCTGGCGGATCTTGGATGCGGATGATGGCGCGCAGTCCCGTTGGCAACGATTGAGCGTCTGGCTGGATCGGACGTTTCCCGATGGCTCCGACCGCGTTCTCGCCACGGGGCCGAAAACGCCCCGGCAAATCGTCGACGGCAAAAGCACGCCCGCACGAAGATTGCTGAGCCGTGACATCTATGGGCTGACTCTGGTCCGAGTCGAACCGATCGCGGCGACATCGCCGGTGACGGTCGATCATGAAGTCTGGCGTGCCAACGAAGTCGAAATGGCCGATCTGCGCGAACTTGCCGCCAAGATGCCCGTTGCCGCATGGCGCACCGATCACGAAGGACGGATCACCTGGATCAACGCCGCCTATCTCGAGTTGCTACCGCAAGGATCGGCGGACATCCGGCCGGTCCCCGCGGTCTTTCCTCGAACCGAAAACGACGGGACAGGCAGGCAACGGCAATGTCTACGAAACGCAGACGGCACCGAACGCTGGTTCGATCATTACATTCATCCGACCGATACCTCGGTCCTGCATTTCGCGCTTCCGGCAATCCCGCACCAGGCGCGCTGACGGCGCCGGAGGCCGCGCGGCCGGGCGCATGACCCACTCGCGGCGCTTTCCCGGACGCGCCATCGCCGCCCTTGCGGGTCTTGCGTGCCTCGCTGCGATCGCCTGACCGGTTGCAGATGGCCGCAGGAACGGTAGAAACAGGATATGAACGCGGCGCGTTTGATCCTGTTCGACGAGACCGAAACGCATCATGCCGCCCAGCGCTTGGCGGGGGCATTGCGGCCGGGCGTCACCATATTGCTCGACGGCCCCATCGGCGCCGGCAAAACCTTCTTCGCGCGTGCGCTGATCCAGACCAGACTGGCGGCGCTGGGGCGAATGGAAGACGTGCCCTCGCCGACCTTTACGCTCGTACAGGTCTACGAGCTTGGGGATTTCGACATCTGGCATTGCGACCTTTACCGGCTGGACCATCCGGACGAGGTATTCGACCTCGGTCTGACGGAGGCGATGGAAGAGGCCGTATGCCTGATCGAATGGCCGAACCGGCTGGGCGATCTGGTACCTGCGAACGCATTGCGTCTTTCGTTCAGCCCGGGACGGGACGAAAACGCCCGCCTCCTCACGGCCCGCGGCCCCGCTTGCCTGACGAATGCGCTCAAGGTGCCCCATCCATGAGTCGATCCGAGCGGATCACGATCTTTCTGGCGCGGGCGGGCTGGGGCGCGGCCACGCGCGCGCCCCTTGCCGGAGACGCGTCGAACCGCCGGTACGAGCGGCTGGTTCATCCCGATCTGGGAACCGCCGTCCTGATGGACGCACCACCCGATGCGGGGGAGGATATCAAATCCTTCATCAAGATCGCGAAGCATCTGGCGGCTCTTGGTTTGGGCGCGCCGCGCATTCTCGCCCACGCCCCGCAGGAAGGTTTCGTGCTGTCGGAGGATCTGGGGGACAGCCTTTTTGCGCGGGTTCTGGAACGGGCTCCCGAAAAAGCGTCCCTGCTTTATGAGGCGGCGGTCGACGTCCTGCTGTGGTTGCGGACGGCACGGCTTCCTTCGGTCGATGACTATCATATTCCACTGATGGCCGATTTGGCAGCATTGTCGGTTACATGGTACCGCCGCTGCGCCATGGGAGAAACGGCCGACGCACAAGCCGATGTTCTGCGCCGAAGCGTGACCGACACGTTGAAGGCCCTGGCGCCGGAGCCATCGATCCTGGTCCTGCGTGATTATCACGCGGAAAATCTGATCTGGCGGCCGGATCGCAGCGGGCTTGCCCGGGTGGGTCTTTTGGATTTTCAGGACGCGATGTCGGGGCATCCGGCCTATGATTTGATGTCCCTGCTACGAGACGCCCGCAGAAAGGTACCCGCGGATCTGGCGGAAGCGATGACAGCCCGCTACATTGCCGGCGCCAACGTCGATGAAAAAATGTTCCGCCAAGCGTGCAGCGCCGTCAGCGCCCAGCGCAACCTGCGTATCCTGGGCGTTTTCACACGGCTCTGCGTGCGTGATGGCAAGCCGCATTACATTGACCTCATCCCGCATGTCTGGGCCAATCTCCAGGCGGATCTGGCGCATCCCGCCCTCTCCGAACTCGGTGCCGTCGTGGATGCGGTCCTGCCACTTCCCGAAACCGCGCTGTGCGACCGGCTGAAGGCGCTGGCGGCATGAGGAGAACGTTCCCTCTCATGATCTTCGCCGCCGGGTTGGGGACCCGGATGGGTGCGTTAACCAAAACCTGTCCGAAACCGCTGCTCCAGGTGGCCGGAAAATCATTGCTGGATCGCGCGCTGGATCTCGGAAAGGAAGCCGCCGTCGCGCGAACGGTGGTAAACGCGCATTACCTGCACGAACGGATCACCGCTCACCTCGAAGGGCGCGACGTGATCGTCAGCGTCGAGATGCCGGCGTTGCTCGACACCGGCGGGGGTCTGCGTCAGGCGCTGCCGTTTTTCGAAACCAGCCCGGTCTTCACGCTGAACCCGGACGCGGTATGGACCGGTCCGAATCCCTTGATCGCGCTGGCACGGGCTTGGAAACCCGACAAGATGGACGCTTTGATGATGTTGATCCCGCCGGAGGCGGCGCACGCGCGCGCAGGGCGCGGCGACGTGGAGCTGGATGCCCAAGGGCGCGTGCGGCGCGGCGGCGCCCTGATCTATGGTGGGGCGCAGCTTGTGAAAACCGAAAACCTGCGCGATATCCGGCAGACCCGGTTTTCGCTCAACATTCTGTGGGATCGCATGATCGTGAAAGAACGGCTTTTCGGGACCATATACGCTGGCGGATGGTGCGATGTCGGGCATCCCGAAGGCATCACCCGTGCAGAGGCCATGCTGCACGGCACCGCAGATGTTTGAACCCTCGCCAGTT
>JBCCVK010000074.1:0-8736 GCA_039195495.1 Pseudomonadota bacterium | reverse complement strand
GTCACCGCCTTCGTTCTGGGGGGGCACGGCGATACGATGGTCCCGCTGGCGCGCTACTCGACCGTGGCCGGCATCCCGCTGCCGGATCTGGTCGAGATGGGCTGGACCACGCAAGAAAGGCTCGATGCGATCATCCAGCGCACGCGGGATGGCGGTGCCGAAATCGTGGGTCTGTTAAAGAGCGGCTCCGCCTTCTATGCCCCGGCGACCTCGGCCATTGAAATGGCCGAAGCCTATCTCAAGGATCAGAAACGCCTGTTGCCTTGCGCGGCCCATTGCAATGGTGCATTCGGGCTGAGAGACATGTATGTCGGTGTTCCAACCATTATCGGAGCGGGCGGTGTCGAGAAAATCGTCGACATCCGGCTCAACAAGGATGAACAGGCGATGTTCGACAAGTCCGTCGAAGCGGTGAAGGGCCTTGTCAAGGCGTGCAAGGCCATCGACGGGTCGCTTCCCTGATCCACGCGCCCGGGCTTCGAGAACTTGAATTGTCCGATGGATGCTGTCTGGTGATGCCTCCGGTCGGTCCAGCATCTCCGACCGCCCCGGACCATCCACGCGTCTTGCGCGCCGGCCTTTTGCGCGGTCCGCGTCCGGTCGCGCAAGAGGAAAGCCGGCGCTCGCCGCATCCCCAGGGGGATCCGTGCATGGATCAGGCCCGCGCGTAACCGGTCGGAACGCACGAGCGGGGGATGCGCCATCGAACCCGGTCGTCAGGCCGCAAGACCTTCTGCCCCCATCGACAGGAATTTCTTGCGCCGCGCCCGGACCAGGTCGTCGCGGGACTGGTTGTCCATCTCAGCCAGCATGGTCTTGAGGGTGTCGTCTACGGCAGCGATCGTCGCCTTGACGTCGCGCTGTGCGCCGCCCGTGGGTTCTAAGATGATCCGATCGATCACACCCAGTTTCTGAAGGTCCTGAGCCGTCAGCCGCAACGCCTCGGCGGCCTCGCGCATCTTTTCGGAATCCTTCCAGAGGATCGAGGCACAGCCTTCGGGTGAAATCACCGAATAAATCGAATGCTCCAGCATCGCGATGCGATTGGCGGTGGCAAAGGCGACCGCGCCGCCCGATCCCCCTTCACCGATCACGACACTGATGACCGGCACTCCTATCCGCAGGCATTTTTCGGTCGAACGGGCAATCGCCTCGGATTGGCCGCGTTCCTCGGCTCCCTTGCCGGGATAAGCGCCGGGCGTGTCGACCAGGGTGATGACCGGCAGGTTGAACCGATCGGCCAGATCCATGAGGCGGATGGCCTTACGGTATCCTTCAGGTCGCGCCATGCCGAAGTTGCGTTCGATCCGGGTTTTGGTGTCATGTCCTTTTTCATGCCCGATCACCACCACGCCACGGCCATCCAGCCGCGCCATCCCCCCCATGATCGCACGGTCATCGGCGAAGTTCCGGTCGCCGGCCAGGGGGATGTATTCGTCGAAAAGCGCTTCGACATAGTCCCTGCAATGCGGTCGGTCAGGATGACGCGCCACCTGGCATTTCTGCCAGGGCGTCAGGTCTTTGTAGAGGTCGCCCAACATCTTGGTCGCTTTCCGATCGAGGGCGGCGGCCTCCTTTTCGATATCCATTTCCTTATTGGCCCGCGCCATCGCGCGCAACTCCTCGGCCTTGCCTTCGATCTCGGCCAGCGGTTTTTCGAATTCGAGATAGTTCTGCATCCGTCGCTCCAGGATTCCGCTCTTCGATATATGATCCCCGAACGGTCGGGATGCAACGCTCGACAAGTCAGCAAGATTTGGTACGGGGAATCGTGGCATGGCAAGGCCGGAACCAACGAAGGAGAGGGTATGGTCACGGATTACGAGGCGCGCATGCTGCGGGTTTTGGCCTATATCCACGAAAATCCCGCTGGAGATTTGTCGCTGGATACCCTGGCCGGCGTCGCGGCGATGTCCCGGTTTCATTGGCATCGCGTGTTTCGAGGCATGACCGGCGAGACTTGCGCGCAGGCCGCACGCCGCATTCGGCTTCACCGTGCCGCCTGCTGGCTGGTGCAGACCGAGTGGAGCCTGGCCGAAGTGGCCGGGCGCTGCGGATATCCCACGACGCAGAGTTTTAGCCGGGCTTTCCGCGAGGGCTATGGCGCTTCTCCCGGCCGGTTCCGGCAACGCGGCGAATTACGGCCGCCGCTTCTGAGATCCCATCCTGGAGAAAACATCATGTTTGACGTTAAAATCGAAGACCGCCCCTCGTACCGCCTGGCGGCCATGGCGCATGAAGGTCCTTATCCGGAAATCGGAAAAATCTTCGAACAGGTCAGCGCCATCATCGGTGCGCGCGGGCTTTGGCCGCATGCCCGCGGCATGATGGGGGTTTATTATGATGATCCTGCCGCCGTTCCCGCCGCCCAGTTGAGAAGTCATGCGGGCGTTCTTTTGGATGACGCCGCGGTCATAGCCGCGCCGCTTGAGGAAATCCGCACCGATGCCGGGGAATGGGCGATATTGACCTTCAAGGGACCCTATGCCGGCCTGCAGGCCGCTTATGATTATCTCTGGGGGAAATGGCTGGCGGAATCGGGCCGGGAGCCGCGTGATGCGCCAGCCGTGGAGAACTATCTTAATTCACCGGCGAAGGTGAGGCCGGACGATTTACTGACCGAAATCTGCCTTCCTCTGAAGTGAAAACGGACTTGAAGGGGGTCGGAAACCGTTTCGGCCCCCTTTCGCCCGCGTCGCTGGACCGGCATCGGCCGGTCCCGGCGGGCGTTATCCGGCCCGGGATTTCGGATTCGTGCCGATAAGGCGCGCGCCGCGTTTTTGAAAACCGGTTTCGAGCAGCAACCGGTCGGAGGCTGTCTCGATATTCGTTTCCAGCGTTTTGATGAACGCGCTTCTTGCCATTCCTTTGGGGATGCGCGGCAGGAACTCGACCACGGCCGTCCCCGGCCCGCGGTAGACGCTGCGCCTTGGCCAGAACACCCCCGCATTCGTCGCAACCGGAACGCAGTCTTGCCCGAGGTGCGTGTAAAGAGCCGATATGCCACTTTTGTAAGGCAGATGGGCGCCGGGGGCGATACGGGTTCCCTGTGGATAAATGACAAGCTGTCCGGGATGCCGGCGCGCTGCGGTCACGTCTCGCATCATGCGCCGGATCGCCTGTCCGCCCTTGAGACGGTTCACCGGTACGCAGCCGATACGACGTGCATATTGACCAAGGACCGGCGTGAACAGAAGCGACCGTTTCATGATGAACCGCGCCTGCGGCACCGCATGGAAGATCACGAGAATATCCAGGAACGATTGATGCTTGGCGGCGATCACCACCTCATCCGTGGGCGGGACGCCCCGTATTTCGGTTTTTAATCCGATCATCCAACGGGCGGTCCAGAGAACCCAGGCGCAGTAAGCATGGCAGGCCGTGAAGGCGCCGTGGCGTGAAATCAGAGCCCAGGGCAGAAATACGAGCGCCAGCACCGCCATTGCCAGATACATCTGGAGGTTGAAAATCAGCGAGCGCGACCATTGGATCGCATGACCCGTCATTTCAATATCCCTTCAACATGCGCAAGGCGGCGCTGCGCGTCGCCACGAAGGCGGTCAGCGCCGCGACCGGCGGCACCAGCAAAGGCCAGGCCCAATGCCATCCCTGGAAGCCGAGCCCCGTGAGGAAACTGCCGGCTGCATCCATTTCAGGCAGCAAGGCGACGGCGGCCATACCGCCCGCGGTTCCGACGGTTGCCCCGGCCAGGGTGCGCAAGGTGAGCCGCCGCACGAAGGCGCGCGCGATATAGGTGTCTTGCGCTCCGATCAGCCGCAATACGCCGATGACCCGGGAATTGGCCGCCAACGCCGCCTGTGCCGCCAAGGTGATCATGGCCGCCGTTGCCGCCACGATAAGCAGCAACGAGACGATCCCGAGCCCCCGGACACGATCGGCCGCCTGCACCAGGGGACGCCGCCAGCGCGTATGATCGTCAAGGATGGCACCGGGCGCCTCCGCGGCCAGCCTTTGTCTCAGGCCGTCGGCGTCGATGCCGCGCCTCTCTTCGACCACCTCGACCAATCTTGGAAAGGGCAGGCCATCCAGCGGCAAGTCCGAACCGAACCAGGGTTCCAGCAATTGTCTTTGCTCCTGCTCCGTCAGCACGTGGGCCGAGCGAACGCCGGGTGTCGTGCTCAATACGTATTCCACGGCCTGGATTTGCAGCTCGATCTGGTCGGACGGTGCGGAAATGCGGATGGTCGACGTCTGCGCCAGTTCCTGTGACCAGCGATGGGCCAACCTGCCGGTGGCCAGTGACAGGGACAGCGCGAAGACCGATAGAAACGCCATGACGACGGAAGTGAAGGCCGTAAGATGCGCGGTGAATGTCGCAGGCGGTACGACGCGATCATTTTGCCCGGGCACGAACAAGGTTGTCAGCGCCGTTTCGATTGCCGCTCTCACAACTCCGTTCCCGCCAATTGCAAGCGCCGGTTCCGGATGCGCAGCACGCGAACCGGCACTTCGTTCTTCGCGGTACGGATCAGGTTCAGATCGTGGGTCGCGATCAGGATCGTCTTGCCGGTTTTGTTCAATTCGGTCAGCAGTCGCAGCAGTCGCAGCGACATTTCCCAATCGATGTTGCCGGTGGGTTCGTCGGCAAGGATCACATCGGGCGCCATGATGACGGCGCGGGCCAGCGCCGCGCGCTGCCGCTCGCCCCCTGACAGTTCGGCCGGCAGCGCCTTCGACCGCCCCGTCAGACCCACCCAGGCGATCAGATCATCCAGGTTTTGAGCCTCCTGCGTTATGTCGCGCCCGGCTACCTGCAGGGGCAAGGCGATGTTGTCGCGAAGGCTCAGGTGGTCCAGGAACTGACAATCCTGATGCACCATGCCGACACGCCGCCGGACCCGCGCAATGTCGTCGCGACTCATCGTTCCGGCATCGCGGTCGAAGAGGCGCACGACCCCCGCCGTGGCGATCAGTTCAGCGTAACACAGTTTCAGAAACGTGGTTTTTCCCGATCCCGACGGCCCGGTGAGGAAATGGAAGCTGCCAGGGCCGAGATGCAGCGACACATCGCTCAGAAGCTCGCTGCCCCCATAACCATAGGACACGTTTTCCAGACCGATCACTGCCTGCTCCATCCCGCGATCAGGCGCGAGTGTCGCGCAACGCGGGGCGAGATTCAATCATTCGCGCTCACTTGTGCTTGGATTTAGCACAACCGATTGATATTCATCGGTATAACGGACGTGCGGCGGCAAACGACCGCAATCGATCAGAGGATGCCATGCGGCTGATATGCCCGAATTGCGACGCTCAATACGAGGTGGGCGAGGGGATCATCCCGGATGAGGGGCGTGATGTGCAGTGCTCGAATTGCGGCCATACATGGTTTCATCTTCCTTCCGGGCGGGATCCGATTGCAACCGGGGCCGCCGCCGTCAGGCCGCGAACCGCAAAACGGGTGTCGGCGCATCCGGCGCCTGAACCGATTGAGGACGAGGAGGAATTCGAAGCCGCTTTGCAGGCCGCCTTGTCCGATGGCGATTCATCGGATGCTCCGGGGCCGAAGACCGCGTCGGAGCGCAAGCGGCTCGATCCCGATATCGCGAACATACTTCGCGAGGAAGCCGCCCGAGAGGCCGAGGCGCGGCGATCGAAGCCCCAGCCCGGTGTCGAGAGCCAGCCCGATCTGGGGTTGGAGGAAACCGGCGGGCGGAGCGGTCGGGCCGCCGTATTGCAGCGATCCGATGAAGGTGTCGAAACGTTCGCGGCCGATGCCGAGACGGCCACGAGCGGCAAACGGCGGGAGCTGCTGCCGGATATCGAGGAGATTAATTCGACGCTGCGCCCCACGGTCGAGCGGGCCTATGAGTCCTCCGGGCCGACCGCCGTCGAAATGACCGGACATCGATCGCGTCGAGCCGGTTTCAGGCTGGGATTCTCCTTCGCGGTGGTGTGCGCGCTTGGTGCCGCCGGCATTTATGTCTTTGCCCCGAAACTGATCGAACGCGTTCCTGAGGCGGGTCCCGCCTTGGATGGATATGTGGCAATGGTGGATCGATGGCGGCTGGAGTTGGATGGCACCCTGCGCCGGACCATCGAACTGGCACAATCCCTGACCGTTTCAGAACCGGTCGAGTAGACGCTGAAGATACTCCAATTCGATCGGTGGGCGCGTCCGGTCCCCGGAGCGCTGGCGAATCTCGTCGAGCAATTCCTGCGCCCGGCGATAAACGTCCTCTCCCTGAAGCAGGGAGTCGTCGGTTCCCAAGCGGCCTTGATTGCCCGCCTGTCGTCCCAGAGGGTCGCGATTGTCGCGCAGCGGGTCGCCTTGCGCATTGTCACGCTGCCCGTCTTGCCGGTTTTGCCGCTGTTGCTGGGCCATTGCCTGACCCAGGTTGCGTATGCCTTCGCGCAAGGCTTCCATTGCTTCGGCCTGACTGTCCAGCGCATCGGCGAGCCGGTCTTCGCGAAGTGCTTGTTCAGCGCCATCCATCGCTTCGCCCGCCCGGTCGAGGGCGTCGCGGGCCGCGTCGCCTTCCAACGAGCCCGTCCCCGGAAAATTCCGCTGCTGGCGCTGCAATTCGTCGCGCAGCGCCCGTTGCCGATCCGCGAGCGATTGTTCGTCGGACCGAAGCGCCCCCTGGCCTTGGCCCTCGTGCCGTTCCCCACTGCCCTGCTCACCGTTGAAGCCCTGGTTCTGCCCGTTTTGACCGGCTTGGGCATTGGGATTGAACCGCTCTTGCAATTCACGAAAAGCCTCGTCCGACAGACCTTGCTGCTGGCGCAACGTCTCGGCCAGACCTTCCATCGCCTGCTCGCCACGGGATTGCTGGCCGCGAGCGACCTGCATGTTTTCCATCATCTGGCGCAGTTGGTCGAGAAGCTGTTGCGCCTCGGCCATGCGGCCTTGCTCCATCAGCTCTTGCAGACGGTTCAGCATTGCCTGCAACTGATCCCCGTTGATTTCCTGCATGTTTTGATTGTCGGCTTGGCGCGGCCCGTTCTCGTCGCGCTGGTCCCGCTCGGCCAGCGCGCGCATATAGTCCTGCATCGCTTCGCGCAGTTCGCGCATCAGCTCGGCAATCTCTTCATCGGTGGCACCGTTGCGCATTGCCTCGGAAAGCCTGTCTTGCGCCCTTTGCAACCGTTCTGACGCGTTCGACAAATCGCCTTCCTCGAATTGCAGCGCCGCGCGCCAGAGCATCTCGGCGACCTCGTCGCGACCCTCTTCGTCTAGACCCTTTTCGATACCCGTTTCCAGGCGCCGCAATGCCATCCTGAACAGCAGATACGCTTTCTCATTCTTGACGAAGCCCTCCGGTCGGTTGCTGATCGCCCGCAGAATCTGACCCACGCGCTCGCCATTCTCACGGCTCCACAAAAGGTCGCGGCGCTGTTCCGCGATCGCGGCGGCCATTTGGTCGAAAAAACGTCGACCCGCCAGATACATCGAAACGGTTTCCGAAACGCCTTTCTGTCCGATCGCGTCCTCGACCTCGACCGACAATTTGACCGGGAGGTTGGCCCAGGGGTGCTCTGAAAAGCGCTCCACTAGGGTTTCCTCGAAATTCTCGCGGGACCCGCTGATCGGCATCGGCACATTCAACGCGATCGGATCGCGCGGTTCCGGATCGACGGCCAAGCCGTGACGCCGGTCCACCACGTCCAGGTCAAGCGTCAGGGTCGCCGTGCCGCCGGCGACACCGTAATCATCCCTCGCCGCGAAAGGCTGGCGCATTTCCCCATTGGCTTTCCGTTCAACCGGATGGATCAATTCGACATCCGGCGTCTCGTCCGATATCATGTGAATGCGCCAGTCGCGCCCCCCCGGACCGGAGATCGACAGGGCGCCGGTCCGTTTCACTTCGATATCGACGACGGAAATATCCGTCGGCGATGCAGAGGCCCCGCTGATCGTTTCCGTCACTGTGAACTGTGTCGCCTCACCGTATATCCGCAGGGTTATCCGGCTGTTTTCAGGGACCTCCATCGATCCGGCAGGAATATCGTTCAGATAGAGATCCGGCTTGCCCGTATAAGCCGGTGGTTCGACCCAACCCTCCCAGCTTGGACCGGTCATGATCGAATCTTGCCCGCCCGCGACCACATCGCCGACCGACGCGACGCGCCCGAGCGAGCCGAAAACCAATGCCGTGAGAAAGGCGATCAGGGCGGCGAATCGCAGACCATAGGGGTCGCGCCGCGATATCCGCAGATCGGGCGATACGGGCGAAGCGCCGTCGATTCGCCGCGCCATGTGCGCGACATGGGCTTTCCAAACCGCGATCGACGCCGAATCGGCGGTTCCGATTGCCTGGGTATCGGTGATCGCGGCGATCGGACGCCCGGGAAGAGTCCGGTCCAGCCGATCCAAAGCCTCGGCCCGGTGAGGCAGGCGGAATTTCCGTATTCCGCGCCATGAAAACCATCCGAGACCAAGCGCCGAGACGATGGTGCCCACCCAAACGATCTGCAGGGACGACACTTCGTGCGCGCCGAGGAGGAGACAGGCCGATATGAGCAGAACGATCGTCCAAAGCGGCCAGAACGCCCGTACGAGCCGTTCGGCGACCATGCCAAGAAGCGTCAGGCGCAGCGGCCATTTCAGTGTCCGCTTTGCGGTTTCGGGCGTCAGTATCCGATCGGGCATTCGTCACTCCGCTGGGGGGCGCATCAGGAATGGGTCAGGTTTCGGCCAGCCACTGGGGAAGGGTATCGCGATTGATGATTTCGTCAAAGGTGGGTCGTGGCCGTATGACGGCGAATTGATCCTTG
>JBCCVK010000073.1:0-8777 GCA_039195495.1 Pseudomonadota bacterium | reverse complement strand
GCTGCAAGCGTGATGCAGAATCGCCTGTTCAAGCGGCTGGGCGCTTGGGCGATGCTGCCGGACGCGGCCCTTAAAAACGAACTGCGACGGCTCGGTCTTCCATCCGGCCTCAACACGGCCAGCGCGCGCCGACGGGCGCGGACGTTGTTCGCGCGGGCGATCGAAACCCCGGGCGGGCTGAAGCTGCAGACGATACATTCCTTCTGCGCCGCGCTTCTGCGCCGCTTTCCACTAGAGGCGGGCGTATTGCCGCAATTTACCGAGATGGAGGATCGCGACGCCAGGCGCCTGCGGATGGACATACTGGAAGACATGGCCGATGGCGCGGCGACGGATGTCATCGACGCCGTCCTGAGGCATCTGGGCGGCGGCGATCTCGAGGCGCTGGCGGCGGCGATCGCCGATCAGCGCGAAGCCTTCGCCGCCCCCGTGGGCGAGGCGCAGATCATGCGGCTTTTGGATCTGCCGTCGGACTATTGCGAAACCCGCCTGCTGGACGAGGTGTTCAGCCCCGGCGACCATCGGATGCTGCGGGAGGCGGCGAAGGTTTTCGCGACCGGCAAACCGTCCGACGTCAGGCAGTCGGGCATCTTGGCCGAACTGTCGGAAAAGCCGCTCACGGTGGCCACGATCGAGATTCTCGAGGGTGTGATGCTGACCGGCCCGGCGGCGAAATCACCCTTTACCGCCAAGATCGGCTCGGTGCCGACCCAGGCGACGCAAAAGGTGATGAGAACATTGTCGGCGCCGTTCAATGCACTGATGAAAAGGGTGGAAAGGGCACGGCCGCGACGGCTCGCTCTGTTGCAGGCCCGGCGCATATCGGTGCTGCACGATTTCGCCGGCGCGTTTCTGCGGCGCTATGCGCAGGCCAAGCAAATGCAAGGGCGGCTGGACTTCGACGATCTGATCCTCAGAGCGCGACGATTGTTGACCGATCCGGCAACGGCGCAATGGGTGCTGTTTCGGTTGGATGGCGGGATCGATCATATTCTCGTGGACGAGGCGCAGGACACGTCGCCCAGACAATGGGACGTCGTGCGTCTGCTGGCGCAGGAATTCACCGCAGGCGAGAGCGCCCGCGCCGACATTCAGCGCACGATTTTCGTCGTGGGGGACCGCAAGCAATCGATCTATTCGTTTCAAGGCGCCGATCCGGATGGCTTCGAGCGGATGCGGCGGCATTTCGAAACCGCAACCAAAGACGCCGGTCAAGCATTTCAATCATGCGGGTTAAGTCATTCCTTCCGGTCGGCGCCACCGATCCTGCGGGTGGTGGACGACACGTTCACCGAAGGCAACCGCGCCGGTCTGGGTGACGGCGTTTTGCACAAGGCGTTCAGAAACGACCTGCCGGGACGCGTCGATCTGTGGCCGGTGATCGAACCTGCCAGACCAATCGAAAGGCAGTCGTGGACCGATCCGGTCGATCTGCCTGCGCCGGATCATCACATGGTGCGGCTGGCCCGGCGCATCGCCGATCACATCTCGGTCACGATCGGCACATCGCTACCGGGACGCAGCGGCAGCCGGCCGTTCCGGGCGGGCGACTTCCTGATTCTGGTGCAAAGCCGATCGACGCTGTTTCAGGAAATCATTCGCGCCTGCAAGAAAAAGGGACTGCCGATCGCCGGGGCGGACCGACTGAAGGTCGGCGCGGAACTGGCGGTCAGGGATCTGACCGCGCTTTTGTCCTTCCTGGTGACGCCCGAGGACAGTCTGTCCCTGGCCGCCGCTTTGAAATCACCACTCTTCGGATGGGACGAAGATGCGCTCTTCCGGCTTGCGGCGGGCCGGAAGGAAATTCATCTCTGGACAACTTTGTGCAATCGTGCCGATCGGCATGCCGAAACCTGTGCAACCTTGCAGGATTTGCTGCAGCGGACCGATTTTCTGCGGCCTTACGACCTGCTGGAGCGTGTGTTGATCCGCCATGACGGCCGCCGCCGTCTGCTGGCCCGGCTGGGACCCGAAGCCGAAGACGGCATCGACGCGCTTCTGTGGCAAGCCCTGGCTTATGAACAGACCGAGATTCCCAGTCTGACCGGTTTTCTCGGCTGGCTGGCCAACGACGAGGTAACGATCAAGCGTCAGCTCGATTCCACCGGTGATCAGATCCGGGTGATGACGGTGCATGGCGCGAAAGGGTTGGAAGCCCCCGTCGTGATCCTGCCCGATACGACCAAGCGGCGCGGCGGCGCCAACAAATCCAGGATGCTCGGGAACGAGGATGGGCCGCCTCTTTGGCGTTGTGCGAAATCCGATGCGCCGGCGCTCGTCCGGGCGGCGCTTGAACGGGAGGAGATTCGCGAGCGGGAAGAACGCCGACGCCTCCTCTACGTCGCCATGACCAGGGCCGAACAATGGCTCATTGTGGCGGCCGCGGGAGATTTGGGAAAGTCGGACGATGCCTGGTATTCGCAAATCGCCGCCGGCATGAAACGCGCCGGGGCGCTGGAGGCGCCGAAGACCGGCATCTTGCGGCTGGAAGGCGGAGACTGGCCGGCGGATCCGAAACCGGCGCCGGGGGACGCGATGCCGCCGGCTTGTGTCGACCTGCCCGTCTGGGCCACGATGGCCGCACCCGAACGGCCCGAACCGGCGGAAATCCTCAATCCCTCGACGCTTCAGGGGGCAAAGGCCCTGCCTGGCGACGATCTCGACGAAGAAGCCGCGAGACGGCACGGGATGCATGTCCACAAGCTTCTCGAACGCCTGCCGGACGTCCCCCGAAACGACTGGATGGACAGGCTCGGCTTGCTGCTGCCGGACTCGGAGGACGGGGAACGCCTTCTGGCGCTGCACGAGGCGCGGCGGGTCCTGGACACGCCGGAGCTCGCACCGCTTTTCGCATCCGGCACATTGGCGGAGGTCCCCGTCACCGCAGCCTTGCCCGATCTGGGCGGACGGGTAATGCGCGGAATCATCGATCGCATGATCGTGAAGGACGATCACGTTCTGATCGTGGATTTCAAAACCAATCATCGGATTCCCGCACGGCCGGAGAGTGTCCCGAACGGGCTGCTGCGCCAGATGGGCGCCTATGCCCAAGCCGTCGAGCAGATTTTCCCCGACAAGGTTGTCGAAACGGCGATCGTCTGGACCGCCGCCGCCGCGTTCATGGCATTGCCGCGCGCGCTTTTGCGGAAAGCGTTGCGGCATGCCGCCGCATCTTGACCTGCGAGGCAGCCGTTTCTAGGTATGTCATCCGTGTTGATCCATCCGGTGAGGAGCATGTCCCATGGCAATCATATCTGTTACCGATGCCACCTTCGACCAGGAGGTCCGTCAGGCCCACATGCCCGTTGTGGTAGATTTCTGGGCCGAATGGTGCGGACCCTGCAAACAGATAGGGCCGGCCCTGGAAGAGCTGTCGGCCGAATATGATGGCAAGGTGAAAATCGTCAAGGTCAATATCGACGAGAATCCGGATGCGCCCGCCCAGTTGGGGGTACGCGGCATTCCGGCCCTCTTCATGTTCAAGGATGGCGAGGTGGTGTCGAACAAAGTCGGCGCGGCCCCGAAAACCGCCTTGAAAAGCTGGATCGACGACGCCGTCTGAATCTCATCGCGCCATAATTCTCGGCCGCTCTGGGCGAGAGAACGGCGCGAGCCGATCCCTGATCGGAGAGGCCCCGAGAGAGGGTATCGCGGCCTCGGCGGTATCATGAACCGGCGCGCTGCCCACGGCCTGCCGTGCCCGAACCGCCATGCGGCCCCCGATCCGTCACGGCGGGATCGGCCGCACGATGAAGAGAAGACGAAATGACGCAGGAACGATTTCCCGACTGGCACGGCACGACGGTTCTCGGCGTGCGTAAAGGCGGGCATGTCGCGATCGCGGGCGATGGTCAGGTCAGTCTGGGTTCAACCGTCATCAAGGGCACGGCGCGCAAGGTGCGGCGGCTGTCGCCGGGCGGTCATGACATGGTCGCAGGGTTCGCGGGATCGACGGCGGACGCCTTCACTCTGCTGGAACGCCTGGAGGCCAAACTGGAGGCGACGCCTGGCCAATTGGCGCGCGCTTCGGTCGAACTGGCCAAGGAGTGGCGTACCGACAAATATCTACAGAAACTCGAAGCGATGCTTATCGTGACGGACGGCATCGATCTTTTCGTCATCACCGGTGCGGGCGACGTTCTGGAGCCGGAACACGACATCGCCGCCATAGGATCAGGCGGCAATTACGCCCTCGCCGCAGGCCGCGCGCTGATGGAGAGCGATCTGTCGGCCGAGGACATCGCGCGTAAGGCGATGGCGATCGCAGCGGATATTTGCGTCTACACCAACGGCAACCTGACTTTGGAGACCATCGGCGGCGGATGACCTCCGCCAGCCCCCCGTGATTGCGCCAGGACATCGCCGGAGGCGGGGCATCGTCCCATGATTTCAGTTGATCCTCGCGACGCCCAGCGGCGCGTTGAAACGCGCGCACCAAATCCAGACTTCATTGTATTTCGAGACGTCGATCCCGGCAGGCACGGCATAAGACGACGCACCTCTATTCCTTTTCAGCGGCCCCATCAACGTGCTCTTGTCGTAGCCATCCCTGCCGAGAGCCACTTTGGGATCCGGCGCGCCATCGAAGGAAAAGTCGTTCAGAAGATGCACGACGGCCTTGCCGCCTTCGACGGCGATTTCGGCCCGGCCCGTGGTGACGTGGTTGCTGGCGCCCTGGAAGGTGCCGAGGCGGCCATGCCCCCCGGCAAGGACGGGAAGGGCTGCCGACGCGGCAAGCGCGGCCGAGGCGGCAAGAAAGTGACGACGGCTGGTCATGATGGAATCTCCGCTCAGTTTTTGATGGTTGAAACGACGGGGGCACGTTACGGATTCCCATTCCGAATGATAGATATCTCTCCTCCATGTGAAGGCGCGCGAGAAACATGCGCATGGGTTGTGTTTCCCGCCTGCATCCTTAGGTAGCGACGCGACGAGCTGTTTTGCCGAAAGGACGAAAACGTGACCGACCTGACTCCGCGCGAGATTGTGTCCGAACTGGATCGATTCATCATCGGGCAGGACGACGCCAAGCGCGCCGTGGCCGTGGCCCTGCGCAATCGCTGGCGGCGCAAACGGCTTTCCGGCGATCTGCGGGACGAAATATATCCCAAGAACATCCTGATGATCGGGCCGACCGGCGTGGGCAAGACCGAAGTCAGCCGCCGCCTGGCGAAATTGGTCCGCGCCCCGTTCTTGAAGGTCGAGGCGACCAAGTTCACCGAGGTCGGTTACGTCGGTCGCGACGTGGAGCAGATCATGCGCGATCTCGTGGATGTGGCGATTGCGCAGACCCGGGAGCAAATGCGTGACGACGTGAAGGCCAGCGCTCACCGGGCGGCCGAGGATCGGGTGATCGAAGCCATTGCCGGGGTAGACGCACGCGAAAACACGCGGGAGAAATTCCGCGACAAACTCAAAGCCGGCGAATTGGACGACACGGTGATCGAACTGGAGGTCGCCGACACCCCGCATCCGGCGCCAATGTTCGAAATTCCGGGTCACCCGGGTCAGAACATGGGCATGATAAACCTTGGTGATCTGTTCGGGAAGGCTCTGGGCACGCGCATGACGCGCCGCAGGATGACCGTTGCGGAAAGTTACGACATCCTGATCCGGGAAGAGGCCGACAAACTTCTCGACGACGAAACCGTCACGCGCACCGCCCGCAGCTCGGTTGAGGAGAACGGCATCGTCTTCCTGGACGAAATCGACAAGGTCTGCGCCCGCTCCGATATGCGCGGCGGCGATGTCAGTCGCGAAGGGGTGCAGCGCGACCTGCTTCCACTGATCGAGGGCACCACGGTGAGCACCAGATACGGGCCGGTCAAGACGGATCATGTTCTTTTCATCGCCTCGGGCGCCTTCCACATCGCGAAGCCTTCGGATCTGCTGCCTGAATTGCAGGGCCGGTTGCCGATTCGGGTCGAGTTGAACGCCCTGACCGAAAAGGACTTCATGCGGATTCTGACCGAAACCGACAACGCCCTGACCCGGCAGTACATTGCCTTGATGGCAACCGAACAGGTCACGGTCGAATTCACCGACAACGGTATTGCGGCGCTGGCCAGAATCGCGGCCGACGTCAACCAGAGCGTCGAGAATATCGGCGCGCGGCGTCTTTACACCGTACTTGAACGTGTGTTCGAGGATCTCAGCTTCACCGCGCCGGATCGACCGGACGAAAAGGTGATCATCGATGCGGCATTTGTCGACAAAACCCTCAGCACGCTGGCGAAATCGGCGGATCTCAGCCGCTACGTTCTCTGAAACCGGAAGCCATCGGCTGCGCCTGGCGGTTCATTTCGGTTGGTTCGATGCCGCCCGTGGCCCGGCGGCCATCGGCGGGCGCAAGGCGCCGTCTAGCGAGCGCGGCGCAGATAAACGTAATAGGCACCGCCGCCGCCATGGCGGGCATGCGCTTCGCTGATTTGCAAGATCAGTGAAGAAAGCGCCCCCTGACGCAGCCACTCCGGCACCTGACGTTTCAGCACGCCTGTGCGTTCCAGGGCCGACTTCGTTTCCGCCGCGCCGCCCCTGCCGGTAATCACCAGAACCAGCCGTTTTCCCGAAGCGTGGGAACGTTCGATGAATCCTATCAGTGCCGGATATGCCTGCAGCCGCGTCATGCCGTGCAGATCGATCCGGGCCTCCGGCGCCATTTTTCCGCGTTTCATCCTGCCGAAGATACGACTGTCCATGCGTATCGGGGAGCTGCGCGAACGATGACCCATGGCCGGGGGCGGCGGATCGTGCACGAACACCGCGGCCGGCGGATCCATCTCAGATGTTGGCGCGGATGCCTCGATCCAGGCGCCTTGCTTCGGTTTGCCCGCGACCGCGGCTGTCCGACCCGCCGCCTTGCGCACGGGGTTCAGGGGGGTGACGGTCTTTTCGATCTTCGCCCAGAGAGCTTCCTCCTCCGGGTGCAATCGGCGTATCCTTCGGCCGGTCATACGTCACCTTTCGGTCGCCTGTCCGGGCTCGGGGGCAACGGTCCACGAAACGTCACTCATGGAGGCGTCAATGCTCTGTCGCGACAAGCTGCCAGTTTGGATTGTCCGAACCCATGACGCGCGAAAATGTCCAGATATCCTTTTGGCGTTTAATCTCGTCCGGGCTGCCTTCGACCACCGCCCCTTCGGCATCCTTCACGACCGATGTCAGTTCACTGATGAATTTCACGGTCACCTCCGCGACCCTGCTGGTGCGATCGAAGGTGACGCTTTCGATGCTCAGATCACGCAAACCGATGAAAGACGCTTCGATCGACAAACCTCGATCGAGACGCGCGTTGACCACTTCGTCGAAAGCCTCGGACACATCCTCGGACAAGAACGGTCGAATGGCCTCCATGTTGCCCTTCTCGAATTCCATGAGAATCATCTCATGGGCCCCTTTCGCGCCTTCGACGAATTCACCGACGTTAAAGCCGGGTTCGGCCATCTTCATGGCGCCCAGCGCCTTGGCGGACGCCGATCCATCTTCCACATAATCGGTGATGTCGCTGTCGCCACCGCCTTCGATCACTTCGAAGTCGTGACGGGTGCGGCCGACGCGGTCCGGCGATGGTAACTGTATCGACGAGGGTTTTTCAAACCCGCTTCGCGTGCCAAGGACGTTCTTCAGGCGCAGGATCAGGAAAACGGCGATCCCCGCCAGAACCAGAAGTTGAATCAATGCTGAGTTCATGGGATCCTCTGTCTCGCGTCTCTGGTAAGCCGACCATGCGGGACATATGTAAGCCAGAGTATCGATCAAGTCCACCATGCCATGGTGTCAGCGTCTGCGAGGTCGCCCATGTGGGTATTCCTGGTCTTTCTGGCCGTTCCATTAATCGAAATCGCCCTGTTCATCCAAGTGGGGGGAGCGATCGGATTGTGGCCGACCCTTATGGTCGTGGTGCTGACGGCGGGCGCGGGCGCGTATCTCATGCGCTCGCAAGGGCGAAATGCATTGCGGGAGTTGCAACGGTCCTTCAGTGAACTGCGCGATCCGGCGGAACCCTTGGCGCATGGGGCGATGATCCTGTTTGCCGGCGCGCTCTTGCTGACGCCGGGTTTTTTCACCGATGCGTTCGGGCTTTCGTTGATGGTTCCCGGCGTCCGCACCATCGTTTTCCGCTGGATACGGACACGGATAAACGTGCGGGGCGGGTTTTCAGGCCCGATCGAACGAGGCTCCGCAACGATCGAAGGCGCGTACGAAGCAAGCGATCTCACACGGGATGCATCCGATCATTCCTCCGGCTGGACCCGGCACTGAGGTCCTGTTAAGCACATCGCCGATCGAATGCCAGCATGGAGTCCTCCGATGACCGACGCAGCGCGAAACGGCGCAGAGCCGCAACAGCCGCAAGTCAAGATGCAGATTCTCGGTCAGTTCATCAAGGACATGTCGTTCGAAAACGTCGCGGCCCAGAAAGGTCTTCAAGGTCAGGTCGATCCGGATATTCAGGTCCAGGTCAATCTGGACGCGCGCAAGCGCGGCGACAACCAATACGACGTCACCACGAAACTGACCGTCGATTCCAAAAACAAGGACGACAGCATCTTCCTCAGTCGCGCGCAAGCCAACGAGTGGAAGGGCTGGATGCAAGTCGCCTTCGTGGCGTACCACTACACCAACGCCCAGGACGTCTACGTCCCCGTGCGCTGGTTTGTCTCGGCGTACGTCTGGCTCTCGGGTTTCGGAAACGGGGTGTATTTCTGGTCCTCGGCCGACTTTTCTTTCAAGCGCTTCGCGCAACAGCTCTGGCGAATCAACTTCCTGTGCGCCTT
>JBCCVK010000072.1:0-8883 GCA_039195495.1 Pseudomonadota bacterium | reverse complement strand
TGAAAAAACCACCTTTACCGAAGCGTTTTCGATGGCGGACGACGTTTTGTATCAGGGGGTGAAAGGGGTGACGGATCTGATGGTTCGTCCGGGATTGATCAATCTCGACTTTGCCGATGTGCGTGCGGTGATGGACGAGATGGGCAAGGCGATGATGGGCACCGGCGAGGCCGATGGCGAAGACCGCGCCGTTCAGGCCGCCGAGAAGGCCATCGCCAATCCGCTTCTGGATGAAATCAGTCTGCGCGGGGCCAAGGGTGTTCTGATCAATATCACCGGCGGATATGATTTGACCTTGTTCGAATTGGACGAGGCCGCAAACCGCATCCGTGAGGAAGTGGATCCCGACGCCAACATCATCGTCGGATCGACGCTCGATCCTGAAATGGAGCACAAAATGCGCGTCAGTGTCGTCGCCACCGGTATCGATGCCAGCGTGGTCGCACAGGACGCCCCCGTTCAGCGCCGTCGCTTGAGCGAACCCTTGCAGCCGGACGTTTCGGTCGATGATGCCGTATCCGCCCCCGCTGCGAAAGAAGCGCCGGAACCGGAAGAGGTGTTCTTGACGGAAATGGAGGAAGCGGAACCTTCGCTGTTCGGTGTTTTCGATCCGGCCGCCTCCACCGCGCAAGAGCAGCAGAGAGAAGATATTTTCGCGGGTGATGAGGTTCCGTCACCGGTCTATCGGCCGCAACAGCCGCAGCCGGCCGCGGCCCGTCACGATGACGAAGACGTCGCCAGATTCGTCGCGCCCAAGCCGCTTGCGCCCGGCACGCCGACCCCGGAGGCGATGGCGCGCCTCAAGGCGGCGGTGAACAAGGCCCCGGCCACGGCGGTGTCCCGTCCATCCGATCCGCACCCTTCCGTATCTGGTGAGAAACCCCGTTTCGGCATCAACTCGCTGATCAACCGGATGACCGGGCAGGCGGGCGAGGGGGGTGGCCGTGAGGCTCCGGCAGTGCGTCAGCGGCCGCGGCCGCAGGTTCATCCGGAAGAGCAGGAGATGACGGCCGATCAGGAGAAGATCGAGATACCGGCATTCCTCCGACGTCAGGCGAATTAACCGGTCTTCGTCCGGGTTTTTCGCCACGGATTGGGCGGATGGTGCGTCGTCTGCCCGCTTAAGTGGTCATCGACGGGCGTGCGCGGTGATGTCGGCAGATTCCCGCCATATCCGCGCAGCCATATTTCAGACCGTTGCAAAGATTGAATTGTGACGGATGGCGCCACCGTTTAGCTGAAAGATGCGTATCCAAGGGGGACCTGTTGGGTTGAAGCCCAATGCAAGCCACGCTGAGAACATCGTTGACATTTTCCGGACCCGGCCTTCATTCGGGCATGACCGGACGCGTGACCGTGCGTCCCGCGCCGGCTGAATACGGCATCTGGTTTCGCCGTGTCGACGCGGATCGTTCCCATTCCCTGATCGCGGCCCGATACCATAACGTGCGACATGCCCCGCTTTGCACCCGGTTGGCGAATGCCGCCGACGTGTCCGTGTCGACGGTGGAGCATATCATGGCCGCGCTTGCGGGATGTGGCGTTCATAATGCCCTGATCGAGGTCGAAGGCCCTGAAATACCGATCCTCGACGGCAGCGCGATTTCCTTCGTCGAGGCGATCGTGGATGGCGGTTTACGCATGTTGGATGTGCCTGTCCGTGCGATCGAAGTGTTGAAGTCCGTTGAAGTATCGACCGGTTCGGCCCGTGCGCGCTTGGACCCGGCCGACAGCCTGTCCATCGGTTTCGAAATCGAATTTCCCGACGCTGCGATCGGCCGTCAGAGCAAATGTTTGAACATGGCGAATGGCGCTTTCGTGAGAGAGCTCTGCAACAGCCGCACGTTCTGTCGCGAGGCGGACGTGATCGCGATGCATGATCGAGGCTTGGCCCTTGGCGGCACCTATGAAAATGCCGTCGTGTTCGACGGGGCCCGGGTGCTGAGCCCCGGCGGTCTGCGCCACGCGGACGAGGCCGTGCGGCATAAGATGTTGGACGCTCTTGGCGACTTGGCCCTGGCAGGCGCGCCTTTGGTTGCGGCCTATACCGGCACGCGGGCCGGGCATGCGATCACCAACGAGCTTCTACATGCGCTTTTCGCGGATCCGGCCGCTTATCGCATGATCGAGATGGACCCGGCGCGTGCGGCATGCCTTCCGGGCGCGGGTGTCACCCGGACCGATCTTTCCCTCATCGCTTAAACCCGCAGAAACGCCAGCAAGGGCGTTTTGTGGCGGATTTTTATGTGTTAGGACATCCGAAGATGCAGACAGGTCTTTTCAGGACCGCGTGACCAAATGGGCGGGGTTGGCAGATGATGACGGCGGCAAGAGGGCTGAAAATTGGTCTTGCGATTCTTGTCCTTCTGGGTATCGCCGGATGCGGTCGTTTTTTTGCCGCGCCCCCCTCCAACGAATCTTCTTCCGCGGAAGACTTGTTCGATCGCGCCGAACGTGAGTTGGCCTCGAACGATCCCGACGATGCAGCCGCCAGCTTTGGAGAGGTCGAACGCCTCTACCCCTATTCCGAATTGGCCAAGCGGGCGCTCATCATGCAGGCTTTCGCCTATCACAAGGATCGGGATTACGAAAACAGCCGCGTCGCGGCACAGAGATATATCGATTTTTATCCCGCCGATGAGGATGCGGCCTATGCCCAATATCTTCTGGCGCTGTCCTATTATGATCAGATCGACGAAATCGGCCGGGATCAGGGACTGACCTTTCAGGCGTTGCAGTCCTTGCGGACGGTCATCGAACGCTATCCTGACAGCGAATATGCCCGTTCGGCGATCTTGAAATTCGATCTGGCCTTCGACCATCTGGCGGCGAAGGAGATGGAGATCGGGCGTTATTATCTGCGACGTGGACATTTTACGGCGGCCATCAATCGTTTCCGCGTTGTCGTCGAGGATTTCCAAACCACGACACACACGGCCGAGGCGCTGCATCGTCTGATCGAAGCCTATTTGTCGCTGGGTTTGGAGAGCGAGGCGCAGACCGCGGGCGCGATCCTGGGGTATAATTTTCAAGGTACCGAATGGTACGCGGACAGCTACCGCCTATTGACGGGGCGTGGATTGACGCTTGACGCCGAAGGCGAAAGCTGGTTGCGCCAGATTTATCGTCAAGTCGTCAAAGGGGAATGGCTCTAGGCTTGGCCGGTTCACCCCCGCCGCCCTGAGTTTGATCATGTTGCGCGCGCTCGATATTCGGGACATGTTGATCATTGATCGCCTGTCGCTGGAATTCCAGCCAGGGCTCAACGTGTTGACCGGCGAGACCGGGGCGGGGAAATCCATCCTTTTGGACAGTCTGGGTTTTGTTCTGGGCTGGCGCGGTCGCGCCGATTTGGTACGGCAGGGGGCGGCTCTGGGTGAGGGGGTCGCCGTGTTCGACCTGCCAGAGGGGCATGCCGGGCACGCGCTGCTGCACGAAGCGGGAATCCCGGCCGGGGATGAACTGATCCTGCGTCGAACCAATACGCCCGACGGTCGGAAAACGGCGTATGTCAACGATCGCCGCTGCTCTGGCGAGGTGCTGAGGGCGTTGAGTGATACGCTCGTGGAGGTGCATGGCCAGCATGACGACAGGGGGGTACTGAACCCGCGTGGGCATCGTCGGCTTCTCGATGCCTTTGGCGGCTACGAAGACCTGCTGGCCGAGGTTCGCTTGGCCTGGAACGCTCGATCCAGTGCGGCCAAAACCTTGTCCGCGACCGAGGCGAAATTGGACGAGATGAAATCGGAAGAGGACTTCTTGCGGCACGCCGCGGCCGAGCTGGACGATCTTGCCCCCGAACCGGGCGAGGACCGGATGCTGGACGGCCGGCGCCGATTGATGCAGGCTTCCGAACGTATTCGCGCGGACATCGCCAGGACACTGAACGCTCTGGGCGCCGAGGGCGCCGAGGGCTCGATGAGCGATGCCGCCCGCTGGCTGGAGGGGATCGCCGACAAGGCCGAGGGGCGTTTGGATTCCGCGCTGGACGCCTTGTCGCGGGCTCGGATCGAGCTTGGCGAGGCGCAGCATGCCGTCGAGACCTGCCTTGGTGAAATGGACTTCGACGCCCATGAATTGGAGAGCGTGGAAGAACGGCTGTTCGCCATTCGTAGCTTGGCCCGGAAACATGGCGTCACATCCGATGAATTGGCGGACTTGGCGATCGAATTCCGCAACCGGCTTGAGATCCTGGAACGGGGAAATGCCGATCTGGACGTTCAAAGAGTGGCTTTGAAGCGTGCACGGCACGCCTATGACGCCGCCGCCGCGGCGCTGGGCGCGGCGCGGGCGCGGGCCGCGAAGGCGTTGGACAAGGCGATGTCGGTGGAGCTGGCGCCGCTGCGGATGGAGCGCGCGGTGTTCGCCACCGAGATCACCCCGACCCAACCGGGTCCGGAGGGGCATGATGCCGTGGCCTTCACCGTGGCGACCAATCCCGGCGCGCCGTCTGGACCGCTGAACAAGATCGCGTCCGGTGGAGAATTGTCGCGTTTTCTACTTGCGTTGAAGGTGTGCCTGACGGCGGATGCGTCAGGCTTGACACTGATTTTCGACGAGATTGATCAGGGCGTCGGCGGCGCCACCGCAGATGCCGTGGGCCGTCGCTTGTCGGCTCTTGCCGAGCAGACGCAGGTTCTGATCGTCACCCATTCCCCCCAAGTCGCCGCCTTGGGGGCATATCATTGGCGTGTCGAGAAACGGGTCGATCAGGACAGGACGACATCGCATGTGGTGCCGCTGCGCGCGGATGGCCGGGTGGATGAGATCGCCAGAATGTTGTCGGGCGACCGGGTGACCGATGCCGCCCGCGCGGCGGCACGGGCCTTGCTTAAACCGGGTTTTGCACCCAGCGGTGACCCGACGGGGGGATAACCCCCGTCAATTCCGGACGAAAGGGCGTCTCCAGCCATGGGTCACGGATTTTCGCCGGTCTTTGCGCCGGAACGGGATTGGGGATCAGGTCTTCGAACCGCCGGGGCGTCGTGGTGGTCGTGGTGAATGAATATCCTGCAAGGATGCGAACAAATGTCGGCAACGACGAAAGAGCACGCTTAAAGTCCTTCGACGGCGACCTTGTCGGGAAAGAACGCCAGATGACCTGCGATCTCTTTCACGCCATTTTTCGGTGTTTCATAGGACCAGGCGGCGTCTTCGATCAGGATGCTTTTGGTTTGAATCGAGAAGTAGTTCGCTTCCCCTTTCCAAGGGCAGGTGGTTTTTTTCTCGGATGCTTCCAGAAAGGCCATCGCGATATCCTCGCGGGGGAAATAGATGACCGGATCATAGCCGTTTTCGCGCAACTCCAGCACGTTTGCGCTTTCGCCAAGGACCGCACCGCCGGCGCGGATCACCCAGGTGCCACCCGCCTTGTGGATTTTAATGTGATTTGCCATGTCGAATTTTCATTTATCAATGTACGAGCACCACAGAATAGTCTCGGATGTGTAACACACAAGTGTCAATGCGCCCGGATCAGATCGCGGCGGTGGCGATCTGTAACCATGTCAGCGCATCGCTGCTGACCCGCGGCCCGATCTGCTGTCGCACCTCGGCATGATAGGCGTTCAGCCAGTTCCGTTCCGACATACTTAATTGATCCGGCTCGATCAGTCGCCGATCGATGGGCACCAAGGTCAACGTGTCGAACCGCAGCATATCGCGCGCGTCGCCGTCGGGAAGGGCGGGGGCCGGGGCGACGACCACCAGGTTTTCGATGCGAATGCCGAATTGCCCTTCACGGTAATAGCCGGGTTCGTTCGACAGGATCATACCCGGCTGTAATGGGACTTCCGACCCTCTAGAGAGCCGCTGCGGCCCCTCGTGCACGTTCAGGAAGGTGCCGACACCATGTCCGGTGCCATGGTCGTAGTCCTGTCCGGCCTGCCAGAGGGCGATCCTGGCCAGCGCATCCAGGTCCCGGCCCGCAAGTCCTTTGGGCCAGCGCGCCATCGAGATTGCAATCATCCCGCGCAGGACGCGGGTGAAACAGGCGCGCTGATCCGCACTGGGTGTGCCGACGGCGATGGTGCGGGTGACGTCGGTCGTGCCATCCAGATATTGCCCGCCTGAATCGACAAGCAGCAATTCACCCGCCCCGATCCGCCGATTGGTCTTTTCCGTCACGCGGTAATGGACGATGGCGCCGTTTGGCCCGGCGCCGCTGATCGTGTCGAAACTGATGTCGCACAGGGCGTTGGTGGCGCGGCGAAATCCCTCCAGCGCCTTGACCACGTCAATTTCGGTCAGTCTTGCCCTCGGGGTTTCGGCATCGAGCCAGGCGAGAAATTCCACCATTGCCGCCCCGTCGCGCAGATGTGCCTCGGTCGTTGCGGCGATCTCGGCTGCGTTCTTGCAGGCTTTGGGCAGAATGCAGGGATCTTCTTCCCAAGCGACCTCGATTCCCGCAGCTTCCAGTACCCGCGAGACGGCCAGCGGCGCCGTTTTTGGATCGACCCGGACCGGACCGGGCAGAGTGGCCAGACGGGCGGTAAATTCCGAGATTGGCACAATCTCGGTGTCGTGATCCGATGACGCTTCGCGGGTCTTGCCGGGATCGGTGAAAAGCGTCACCCGGGCGTCGGCATGGAGGATGGCGAATGCCTGTACGATGGGTATGCGCGCGATGTCCCGCCCTCGGATATTCAGCAGCCAGCAGATACTGTCGGGCAGGGTCAGAACGGCGGCGGCCTGGCCCGCCTTGTTCAGGCTGTCCGCCAGGCGCCTGCGCTTCGCCGAAGATGGCTCCCCGGCCAGGGTCAGAGGATGCCCTCTGATTTCGCCTGGGGCCGGATCGGGCCGATCCTTCCAGATTCGATCGATCAGATTGTCCGTCGGATGCAGAGAGATATCGCCGCCCGCCAGCGTTTTGGCGAGCGCTTCGATCTCGGATTTCGTGTGAAGCCATGGGTCGAACCCGATCCGGCCCTTCTGCAAATGATCGCGTAACCAGGCGTCCAGCGCGATCTCAGGCCAGTTCACAGGCGCATATACGGAAGCCGTTTGAGCCTTGACCTGCACCCGGTAGCGGCCATCGACGAAGATCCCCGCGATGTCAGGCAGTATGGCGGCGAAGCCGGCCGATCCGGTGAAACCGGTCAGCCAGGCCAAACGCTCGTCACGGGGGGCCACATATTCACCCTGATAAGCGTCGGCCCTTGGCACCAGAAAACCTGTCAGGCCCTCTTTCGCCATTTCGCCGCGCAGCGCAGCCAGTCTGGGTGGACCTTGTTCCGGATGCGTGGTGGCGTCGAAAGTCTGAAACATTTGAGCGCTCCCATAGGGCGGTTCGCGATGACAGTCCCGTGATGAGCCGGAATTGTCCAGACGGGGGACCGCGATCGGCAAGAAAGCGGACCCGGCCGCAGGGTGGTCCGATCGGTCGGCACGGTCGATGAGGCCGCGAAAGCCCCCGTTTCATGTCTGGCGGCTCGAAAGACACCGGACCCGGTCGGAGAAGATGAAAATCCGCGACAGCTCAAGAATGCTGCGATGACTTGGCCCGGTCGGCCGATGTCGTGGCGTCTTCGGTCAAGAGCGGAAATGCCTCTTCCCCTCAAGCATCGGCCGGCCGGCCCATTCCCCGACCGAAGTGGTATCTTTGATATTGATTGGCCTTTTTCGGTCCGAATATCCGGGCCTTGGCCCGCGGGTCACGATCGAAAAGCGTCACCAACTGTTCGGTCATGGCGCCGGCAAGCTGTTCCGCGTCCGTGATCGTGACCGCGTGATTGTAATAACGCGTCACGTCGTGACCGATACCGATTGCAATCAACTCCACCGCGGCCTTTCTTTCGATCATCGCGATGACGTCGCGCAGATGTTTTTCCAGATAGTTGGCGGGATTGACCGACAGCGTCGAATCGTCGACGGGCGCGCCGTCGGAAATCACCATCAGGATCTTGCGCGCTTCGGGGCGCACGGCCGTTCGGCGATGCGCCCATTCCAGGGCTTCGCCGTCGATGTTTTCTTTCAGCAGTCCTTCCTTCATCATCAAACCGAGGTTCGCGCGTGCCCGCCGCCATGGCATGTCGGCCGCTTTGTAGATGATGTGACGCAGATCGTTCAGACGGCCGGGATGCGCGGGGCGGCCATCGGCCAGCCATTCCTCGCGGCTTTGCCCCCCTTTCCAGGCGCGGGTGGTGAAGCCCAGGATCTCGACCTTGACCTGACACCGCTCAAGCGTGCGGGCCAGCACGTCCGCGCAGATTGCGGCGATCGAAATCGGCCGCCCGCGCATCGAGCCGGAATTGTCCAAGAGCAGTGTGACCACCGTGTCGCGGAATTCGGTGTCCCGCTCGACCTTGAAACTGAGCGGCGTGGTGGGGTTGGCCACCACGCGGGCCAGACGCCCGGTGTCCAGAATGCCCTCCTCCTGATCGAAGGACCAAGAGCGGTTCTGCTGCGCCTGCAGCCGACGCTGCAGCTTGTTGGCCAGTCGCGATACGGCGCCTTTCAGCGGCTCGAGCTGCTGATCCAGATACATGCGCAGGCGTTCCAATTCGGCCGGCTCCGCCAACTCCTGAGCATCGATTTCTTCGTCGAATGTGGTTGCATAGACCTCGTAGTCGGGGCTGGCTTCCGAAATCGGCTGTTGCGTCGGCGGTGGCGGGGCCTCGCCCTCCGGCGATACGCCGTTCCTGCACGCCTACGCGGATAACGATGGAGCGATCGCCTTGTACGAGAGGCTTGGGTTCCGCATGAGAACGCGCATGCGTGTCGGCTGCTATCGCCCGCACGACGTCAAGGCGACGGCCTGACCGTCCCAGATTTGCAAGTGACGCGGATCGTTAAAGGAAGCCGCGCTGTCAATCCCGGAGCAAATTGTGTCAGTTTCCCGCAGCAATGATCCCCAGTTGTTTGGATATGGCGGGCGCCTTGGCG
>JBCCVK010000071.1:0-8981 GCA_039195495.1 Pseudomonadota bacterium | reverse complement strand
TCGACGCCTATCGGTCGGCGCTGCAGGAATGGACCCGCGACCGCGTGCCCCTCGACTGGGCCACGGCCCAGAATAATCTGGGCAATGCGCTTCTGGTCCTCAGTGAACGTGAGAGCGGCACCGCACGGCTGGAACAGGCCATCGACGCCTATCGGTCGGCGCTGCAGGAATGGACCCGCGACCGCGTGCCCCTCAACTGGGCCACGGCCCAGAGTAATCTGGGCAATGCGCTTAAGACCCTCGGCGAGCGCGAGCGCGGCACCGCACGGCTGGAGCAGGCCGTCGACGCCTATCGATCGGCGCTGCGGGAACGGACCCGCGACCGCGTGCCCCTCGACTGGGCAAGAAGCAATTCAAACCTTGCCATTACCCAAGTGGAGCTTTTCAAGCGCACCGGGGACAAGGCGTGGCTTGCCAAGGCGCAAGCACGCCTGGCGGAGGCAAGGGAGGTCTTCATCGCTGCACAGATATCTCATTACATTGAGTGGAGTGACAAGGTTTCGGCCTTGCTCACGTCCTTGGCCGAAGAGTGACGCCCAGCCATAACCAAGCGCATGGAAAAGAGAGCGCCGCAAAGTGTGGAGCGTTAGGCTAAAGTTGAGGTTTCCTCGTTTGGTTTCATGCCTGGGTATCACTGTTCGAACTTCTGGCGGGGGGCGTCGAGGGTGCGTGCCCGGGTTTGGTGGCGTTTTCGCGGTTTTCGTGTATGTTTACGGGCCTAGAGGGTCCAGGGTGCCCGCGCCGGTCCTTTGGTCGTTTACCGGCGCCTTGCAAGCCAAGGCCGGAGGCCGCCCGCGCGGTGTCGTACCAGCCTTCGATGCACTCGAACGAGGGCATGCCCGAATGCCGCCCGTGCTTCGGCCTTGGTCTTGACCTTTCGACGCTCAAGGCGTTCGCATATCGCGTTGTCGTCGCGAGCGCCACCCGAGCGCATGGACGCCCGCCCGCCCATTTCCTTGCAGCGACGGCCAGACGCCGCCGATGCGTAACCACGGCAAGATACGGCAAAGCCCGCCCGGGTGCGATGTCGTTCGCCGACGTCGCCCTGGCCGGCAAAATGGCGCGCATGATCCGGGTCATAACGATCGGCAAAGCCTTGCTGCCCTCGGCGCTTGCAGGAACATCCCCGTTTCGTGCGGCCGGCGGCATCAACGGGACGCAACGCCAAATCGACAGCCGCCCGCCCGGTGGGGGGCCACACGGCGATACCGGTCCGTCTGCTTCGGGGGGCGTGGGCGACGATCACTCTTTATCCCCCTGCTCTGCAAGCAGGATATGGCTATCAGAGGGCATAAATCCCCGATCGGGCCACTAAGAGACATGTATCAAAAAACCTTCAGGATCCCATATTGGCCGTGCCGCGGCGGTCAATATGATCACCATCGATCATCACATTAATACTTCCGATTTCCGTTTATCCCCGGCTTCGTCCACGGTTTCGTCGATCAAAACGGAGGATGACACGAATGCTTAGGATACCCGTTCTTTCTATGGTGCTGCTGGCGCTGCCCGCAACGGGTTACGCTGCGGGGCTGGACGGTGCCACAGTGCTGATCACCAACACCTTCCAAGGGGCGCAGACCGAGAATGTCGAAAAAGACGTGAGCGCATTCGGGATGACCAACAACGTTTTCGCGTCCGTCGGTGCGGGGATGGAGTTTCCGGAATTCATCACTCTTTACGATGTCGATGTGGCGGCGGATCGGATTTCCTTCCGCTGGATCACGAGCGAGATGGCGGATCGTCTGTCCGGACCTACGCCTGACGGAAATCACGATCGGAACTACTTCGTTTTCGACCTGCCCGAGGGACTGGCGATCACTGACGTCGTATTCGACAGGGCGGGGTCCGCGTTGCTGGAAGGGAGCGCCGACCCCACGGCGGAGGTCATTTCACCCAACAAGATCGTCATGGATTTTGCCGCCGGAGTGGTGCGGGGCGTCGGTTTCAATCCGTCCTTCATCGTCTCCACCAGCACATCGCAGAAGTAACTTGCATATATCGACGAGGATGGGATCCATGAATTTTCTATCTTTGCTTACGGTCACGGGCTTGACCGTCTGCGCGCTTGCCGACCCGGGCTTCACCGAAGGATCCGAAGCCTATCCGTTGTTCAACGCCGACAATACGACATCGCATGAAGTCACCGCAACCCCGGCGCGTTACAAGGGACGCGACGGGCTGAAAATCACCGTTGATCCGGATCATGGGAGTTTGCCCGAAGGCGGCTGCGACAACTGCACCTATCTGGCCATCGACGGGATCGATTTCGGTGACGGCATGATCGAGGTCGAAGTGGCTGGGAGACCCGGTCCCGATGCGTCGCGCGCGAATCGCGGTTTCGTGGGCATCGTTTTCCGGGCCGACACGGACGCCGAGTCCTTCGAAGGGGTCTATCTCCGGCCGGCCAATGCAACGGCCCCTCAGCAAATTCGCCGCAACCACACGGTGCAGTATTTCTCGTTCCCCGACTATCCCTGGATGCGCTTGCGCGAGGAAAGCCCAGGGCATTATGAAAGTTTCGCGCCGGTCGTTACGGGCGCGTGGACCAGATTGCGGATCGAAGTGAAGGGACACGGCATGAAACTTTTCACCGACGGGTCGGCAATACCTGCGCTCGTGGTGAACGATCTCAAACATGGCGCCGACAAGCGTGGCACGATCGGGCTTTTTACCGAACCCGAAACCGAGGCCTATTTTCGCAACCTGGTGGTGACCCATGCGGACCGAAACGTCTAGGCATCTCACCACCTTTCGAGGATAATGCAGCGTTATGACACCGAAACATCCGCTCAAGATATTTGCGATTCCACTGAT
Source organism: Pseudomonadota bacterium (assembly GCA_039195495.1). Lineage (GTDB taxonomy): Bacteria > Pseudomonadota > Alphaproteobacteria > Rhodobacterales > Rhodobacteraceae > JBCCVK01. The sequence continues at coordinate 6,164 of JBCCVK010000071.1, read as the reverse complement.
CGCAGGTCTGTTTTCGGGCGCGCCCGCCCTGGCCCAGGATTGCGGGGCGGCAGACAATGCCTGTGAGCTTGGGATGGGCAGTTATCATATTCTCGGCCCAGTGTCGTCGGAAGCGGCGAAAGGCATCGTCATCCATCTGCACGGCGGAGGTGGAACCGGAAGAGGTCTGTTGAACTCGGGTCTGGCCCGAGCTTCCACCGCGCGCGGATATGTCTTCGTCGCACCAAACGGAGAGCATCCAGAGGCGCGATGGACCCGTGATTGGTCGGTACGCGCCGGTGCGATGGCCTTCGACCGCGACGACGTCGCGTTTCTGGATCGGGTGCTGAGCGATGTCCGCAGAAAATTCGACATGCCGGACGCGCCCGTGCTGTTGGCCGGTTTCTCACGCGGGGGGTCGATGGTCTGGGATGTGGCCTGTCGAAAACCCGAATTTGCAGATGCCTACGCCCCCATCGCCGGCGCATTCTGGGATGATCTGCCAAGCTCCTGCGCGGGTCCGGTATGGCTTTTCCATACCCATGGCTGGACAGACAGGACCGTGCCGCTGGAGGGTCGATCCTTCGCCGACGGCGCAATCGTGCAAGGCGATGTCTGGGCTTCCCTCAAAACAATGCGAGAGGTCAACGGATGCGGAAAACGCCAGCCTGAACGAAGTAGTTTCGACGGAGAGTTCTGGTTGCGCCACTGGACAGATTGCGACGCCGGACGGATCGACCTGCTGTTGCACAAAGGCGGCCATGGCACCCCGGCAGGATGGGCGGTGCGTGTCCTGGACTGGTTCGAAAGTCATGCGCGACCGTGAGCAGGAGCGAACTGCCGCGACAGAACGGCCAGGGAACGCGTCAGCAGCCATTTCGACATGGGGTCGTATTTCGTGGCCCGGGTCCCTATTCCCATCGGAATGAGGGGCACCTTGACCGGTGGCGTTATCTCCCGCAGCCCGTAAGTGCCGGCCATTGGCCGCGCAAGCGGACCCAGGGTCGTGAATAGCAGATCGGTCTGGCTGGTCATATGGAGCGCCTTGATGAAGCTGTCGACCTGCAATCCGGCCACACGTTTCGTGTTTCCAACCGCCACGGCATCCTCCACGGGGTTCTTCGTGTCGGGCCCCATATATACTTGGACATATTTGTAAGAAGCCCATTCTTCAACACTTGGGTCGCTTGAAATGGGATGTCCTTTGCGCGCGAATGTGGACCATCCGAGGTTGGTCACGTTATGAAGCTCCAGCCCTTTCGGGAGGTCGTTGTGATAGATGCTCACCAGCAGGTCGATTTGCCCACCGAGAAGCCTGTCGGCGGCATCGTCCGCATCGACGATGCGAAACCTCAGATTGGGCGCGTCTGCCGTAAGCGATCTGTAGATCGCCATCGTAGGCTGAAACGCCAGATCGCGGGCCGCAATGACAATCTGACGATCGGAGCTTTTCGGATCGAACTGTGCGCCCCCGACGATCAGGTTGGCCACATCGTGGAGAATGCTCTGGAGGGGTTGCTGCATCCGCAGGGCAAGCTCGGTCGGAATCAGGCGCGGCCCTCTGCGTTCGAGAATCGGATCATTGAACAATGACCGAAGCCGGCCCAGCGAATGGCTCACGGCGGATTGCGTGCGCCCGATACTGTCCGCCGCCGCCTGCGTGCTGCAATGCTCCAGAAGTGCATGAAGAACCGTGAGCAGATTGAGATCCACGGTCATAAGTTTCCTCAGCAGATCGTTTTTTTCCATATGACCGGCAAACCATGAAGCATGTGCCTTTAGATCAAACCAAATGCGGCACATGTGTAAAGGCTCTACCGAGCGGCCGCCCTTCTCGGCGCCCTTGAGCGATCTCTTCCAAGTTCCGAGTGGCGGCCATCGACCGGGAAGGCAGAGCGGATCAGCTGAAGCTGCGCTTGGCCGTACACCCGTAGCGATATGGAAAGGCACCGGAACATCGCCTCTTTCCATATTGGCGGTCAGCCTCTACTAAATCAGGCGAAACGCACCTGCGGGCCGGGACGGGAATCGGTCCGCGGTAAATGGTTCGTGCCCGTGCGCGCCTCGGTACCTACCTCAGCCGGTGGCGCCCGCGCCAAGAGCAAAGCAAGATCGACCGTTCGCCCGGTTGCGGCAAGATCAGGAGGCCAGCCATGGTCAAGCTTGACGTTCTCTCCGATCCGATCTGCCCCTGGTGCCTGATCGGCAAGGCCCAGTTGGACCGGGCACTGAAAAACCGCCCCGACCATCCCTTCGTCATCGAGTGGCACCCGTTCCAATTGAATCCCGACATGCCGCGGGACGGCATGGATCGACAAAATTACCTGGTCGCCAAGTTCGGCAGCCGCAGCGATGCCGCGCGCGTCTATGCCCGTATCGCCGAGGCGGCCGAAACCGCCGGGGTGAACATCGATTTTGGGGGCATAAAGCGCACTCCGAACACCCTGAACGCTCACCGCCTGATTCACTGGGCGGGAATCGAGCGCCGCCAAACACCGGTCGTCGCTGCTTTGTTTCGGGCCTATTTCGAAGATGGACGGGATATCGGCAATGACGATGTGCTGGTCAACATCGCGAAAGAGGCCGGGCTTGACGGCGCGATGGTGCGCCAATTGCTGTCGGGCGACGCCGATGCCGAAGACGTCCGCGCGCGCGACACCCATGCCCGCGACCGGGGTGTGACGGGGGTTCCGACCTTCGTCGTCGAACATCGGCACGTTCTGCCCGGTGCGCAACCGTCCGAACTTTGGGAACAGGTGATCGACGAGATCGCGGCGAAACCGGCAGGGGCCACCTGATGATCGCCGCCCCGCCTTTTTCCGACACCGCTTCACGGGTCAGACGATGACGGACACCTCTCCCCCCTTGCGCGAGGTCGAGTTCGTGGCGCTGATGGCAACATTGTTCGCCACCATCGCCTTTTCCATCGACGCCATGCTGCCGGCGCTGCCCGAGATCGGTCGGACGCTGACCCCCGATGCCCCTAATCGCGCGCAGCTGATCCTGACCAGTTTCGTCTTCGGCATGGGGGTCGGAACGCTTTTTGCCGGTCCTCTGTCGGATGCCTTCGGGCGCAAACCGGTGATCCTGTGGGCGATGGGGCTTTACGCCATCGGCGCGGTGCTGGCCTGGAGCGCTTCGACGCTGGAAGGTGTCTTGGCGGGACGCATCCTGCAGGGTCTCGGGGCCGCGGGTCCGCGCGTCGTCACCCTGGCCCTGATCCGCGACATCTATTCCGGGCGCAGAATGGCCCGCATCGTCTCCTTTGTCACCATGGTCTTCACCCTGGGGCCCGCCATTGCCCCCTCGCTGGGGGCGGTCATCATCTCGTTCGCGGGCTGGCGTGGTATTTTTGGAGCGTTCGTCGTTTTCTGCGCCCTCTCGGGTCTCTGGTTCGGGCTGCGTCTGCCGGAAACCCATCCACCGGATCGCCGCCGGCCCCTGATCGTCACAACGCTCTGGGCGGCCGTTCGGGAAGTGTTCGCCAATCGCGTCGTGGTCCTGACCATTGCGGTGCAGACCTTGTGTTTCGGGATGCTGTTTTCCGTCCTTTCCTCGACTCAGCCGGTCTTCGACGTCACTTTCGGCCGTGCCGACAGTTTTCCGCTGTGGTTCGCCGGTATCGCCATCTGTGCGGGCATGGGGGGATTCTTGAACGCCCGTCTGGTCGAACGCCTTGGGATGCGGTACCTGGTTCGCACCGCGCTTACCGGTCAGATCGTGATCTCCGGTCTCGTGGTGACGCTCTGGACCTTCTCGGCGGTGCCGGAGCCGCTTGCCTTTCCCATTTATCTGTTCTGGACGACGACCGTGTTCTTTCAGGCCGGACTGACCATCGGCAATCTCAACGCCATCGCGATGGAGCCTTTAGGTCATATCGCCGGCATGGCCGCCTCGGTGGTCGGGGCTACCGCCACGGTCCTGGCCGTCTTCATCGCGATTCCGATAGGATTGGCGTTCAACGGAACACCCTTGCCCCTGGCGATCGGAATATTGATCTGCGCGATCTTGGGGGTTGGGTTGATGGCGCGGATCGACCGTCACGAACGAATATCGGTCTGACCGACCAATGCGCGCGGCGGCCGCCCCATCACATCGGAAAAGGCGCGGCTGAAGGACTCGGCGCTGCCATACCCATAACGCCGGGCAACGGTCGAAACCCTTCGGCCCGTCACAAGATCCTCGCAGGCGCGGTTCATGCGCCAGCGGCGTAGGTAAGCCATCGGCGTATCCCCCACCACGGCGCGGAATTCCGCCATGAACCCCGATCGCGACATGCCTGCGATCCGGGCCAGATCCCCGACCCGCCAGAGCCGCCCGGGATGATCGTGCACGGCGACCAAAGCGGCCTTGAGCCGCGGATGCGAAAGACCCGCCAGCACGCCACCCGCCGTGTTTTTCCGCTCGATGACCTGCCGCAAGACATGGACAAGAATGGCCTCGACGTAACCGGCCATCAGATGTGCGGCACCGCAGCGCGGCTGGCTCATCTCATCGCGCAAGAGGAGAATCAGCGGAAAGGCCGGATCGTCGGATGCGACATCCACACGCAGACCCTGCCCTTCGGCCAGAACTGCGCCCCAATCCAACCCGCATTCCAGACAGGCGAAGACGAACGCGCCCGCCGCACCGTCGCCCACCGGTCCGATACCGACCGTCGCGTGACCCTGGTCGGTCAGATGGATCGTGAAAGTCGCGTCCTTTCGCGAATACGGCGAGACATAGGCCGCACAGATACCACGCAGGAGACTGTTCAAGCGATCAAGGGGCATTTTCTGGACGTTCTGTCAGAGTATTTGGATTTTTCATGTCTATAGTCCGACAATACTATAGGCATCCACAATCACAAAGGAACTTCCCGTGCTTATTCCACGTCAAAAAACCCCTGAATTGACCTTGCCGCTCCTGAACGGCGGCATGTTCGACCTGGACCACGACGGCAGCGAACGCGGTACTGTCATATGCTTCTATCGCGGTCTGCACTGCCCGATCTGCGCCACCTATCTGAAAGAGCTTGAGCGCCTGACGCCCGAATTCGCCAAGCGGGGTATCAAGACCGTCGCCATCAGTTCCGATAGTCGGGAGCGCGCTCAGTCCATGGCGGAAAAGATCCCGGCCGATACTTTGCGCCTTGCGCATGATCTGCCATTGCCGAAGGCCCGGGAATGGGGGCTTTACATATCGACCTCGCGCGGCAAGACATCGATCGGCATCGAGGAACCGCCGCTCTTTTCCGAGCCGGGCTTGTTTCTGGTCAATGCCGACCGGACGCTCTATTATATGTCGGTGCAGACGATGCCGTTCGTGCGGCCGCATTTTTCGGAGCTCTTGAGCGCCCTCGATTTCGCGATCGACAAGAATTATCCCGCCCGTGGCGAATATACCGGCAAGGTTTGATCCGAGTTCCAAGGGGCGATGAAGGGCCCTTTGGATATCCTGCCTCACCCTCGGGATGCCGCGGTCCGCGCTTTCCCGGCCAGATCGCGGGCGATGGCGAACGCCCCCTTGATCCTGTCTCCGTCCCTGTGCCAGTCGCGGCGGACGATGATCCTGTTGCCCTTGACTTTGGCCAGGCCCCCTTGCGCCCGCAGGAATTCCGCCAGTCCCCCGGGTGAGGCGAATTTGTCATTGTGAAACTGGATCGAGGCCCCCCTGGCGCCGCCGTCGAACTTCGCGATGCCGGCGCGTTTGCACATCGTCTTGATCCGCACGATGAGCAGCAGCGTCCCGACTTCTTTCGGCAACTCGCCAAAACGATCGATCAATTCGGCGGCGAAGCCTTCGAGTTCCATTTTCGTGGAAAGACCCGACAGCCGGCGATACAGTCCAAGGCGTACGTCCAGATCGGGAACGTACCGCTCGGGGATCAAGACCGGCACACCGAGATTGATCTGCGGTGCCCATTGATCACCGGCCTCGCTCAAACCTTCCGTCCGGCCCGATTTGATGTAACCGATCGCCTCTTCCAGCATGTTTTGATAAAGTTCATACCCCACTTCGCGGAACTGTCCCGACTGTTCCTCTCCGATCAGATTGCCCGCCCCCCGGATGTCCAGATCCCGAGAGGCCAGGGTGAAGCCGGCGCCGAGCGTGTCGAGACTGCCGAGGACCCGCAAACGTTTCTCGGCCGTCGGTGTCAGTCTGGCGCGGGGCTTGGTGGTCAGATAGGCATAGGCACGGGTTTT
>JBCCVK010000070.1:0-8991 GCA_039195495.1 Pseudomonadota bacterium | reverse complement strand
CCGACTGGAAATGGCAGCAGCGCAACGCCATTAAGACGGTCGAGCAGTTGGAGGAGTTCCTGCCATCCCTGCCTCTGGAGCAGGTACGGAAAAATGCAGCAAACCGCAAGATCCAAATCACACCGTATTACCTTGATCTGCTTCGGAATCTCTCCGATCCCGATATATATGACCGGATTCTGAAGCAGGTGATCCCTTTCTGGGATGAAGAGGTGGTCGACGGCTACAACGGCGAAACCGAAAACTGGGAACTGTCCCACGAAATGAAGACGCCGGTTTGTCAGCACAAGTATGACAACCGCGTGATCATCCGGACCGCCAATGTCTGCAATGCCTATTGCCAATTCTGCTTCGAGGCGCTGCGCACGATCAACACCGATCAGACCAAACCCGCGCTGAACCGGAACCACTGGCAGGATAGTCTGCGCTACATCGAAGAAAACAAGGGGCTCGAAGAAGTTATCTTCAGTGGCGGCGACCCGCTCGTCTTGAGCGACGGCAAGCTTCGCCAAAGCCTCCTGGATGTGCGCGAGATCCGCCCCGACATTCTGATCCGGGTGCATTCACGGGCGCTGACATTCAACCCCTTCCGGATCACCGATGCGTTGCTGGATGCCTTCAGGGAAAGCGGTGTCAACGCCTTTGGCGTGCATGTCTGCCATCCGGCGGAAATCACTGAAGATTTCAAGCGTGCGTCACAGAAAATCCGCCAGGTCGTCCCGATCCAATTCGCCAACATGCCGGTCCTGAAAGGGATCAACGATGACTACGAGACGCTCACGGCACTGTTCTTCGAACTCTATCGGACCGGAATTGTCCCCTATTATCTGTATCATTTCATGCCATTTTCACCGGGCTCGTCCGAATATCGCGCCAGTGTTTCCGACGTGATTTCGATCATGCGCCGGATCAAGCGCCGGAAATCCAATATCGCGGTTCCGGAATATGTGCTGCCGCATATGCGCGGGAAATACACTGTGCCGCTGATCGAAACGGAAGCCGAATTTCCCAGATTCGAGACGGATGGCAGCGGCAAGCGGGTCTATTCCTTCACCAACTGGCTGGGTGAACGGCACGCATGGAGCGATGCATGAGTGGCCGGAACTCTGCCATCGTATATGTGGACATCGACCGCTCGGCGGTCGAACTTTACAATTACCGCACGCCGCATTTCGAAGTTGCCGCCTCTCTGGGCTGGGCTTGCGTCACGGTTGCCGAGGACGGACATCCCCGTGCGGAAGCGATCTCGCGGTCTTCTGACGCCTTTGTTTCTGTGCCCAGATTGAGCGCCGCCGCCCTTGCCGACGTGATCCGGACGCTGAGAGAAACCTACGAGGTCAAGGTACTGTTCTCCTATCCGGGGCAAAGCCTTGCCGGGTTGAACATTTCCCAAGTGGTGGAAGACGCCTGCGACGCGGTCGGCTTGTTTTCACCGCCAGCGGCGGCAATCGATCTGTGCAACAACAAATACGCCATGCGCCTGGCCTTGCAGCGGGCCGGTCTCCCAAATGTTCAGGCCGTGATCGCCCAAAACGAGAGTGATCTGGCGGAAGCCGCCAGGCAGATCGGCTTTCCGCTCATAATGAAACCCGTTTTCGGGTCGGGTTCGGCACTCATCAAGAAATGCCGCGATCTGGACGAGCTGCGCGCCCATTACCAACTGTTCAACCGTATGTATTCCCGGGTCGCCGGCGCGTCCGACTTTGGTGGCGGCGCCTTGACCTTTGAAGCCCATGATGGCGCCAGCATGTCTTACGTCCCCGGCCGGACCGTGATGCTGGAAACCTATCTTGAGGGAATTGAGGCCACGATTGAATGCGTCGTCGTCGACGGTGATCCGATTCCCCTGCTGCTGCACGAAAAGCTGCTGGTCTCGTTCGAGGAATCGACCGTTCTGGAGCATCTGCTCGTCGTTCCGTCTGCGTCCTTCACGCCGGAGCAGATCGAGACAGCGAAAGATTATTGCCGTGACTGCGTCGCGGCGCTTGGTCTCAAGCGCTCTTTCGTCCATTTCGAATTCCGGATGACTCCGGAAGGCCCGCGCGTCATTGAAATCAATCCCCGGCTCGGCGGATTTTACGTGCACCAGTCACTCAAAGACGTGGCGGGAATAGATCCGTTCCTGACCAATCTGGCCATGTTGTCGGGCGAGGAGGGCGGTATTCTCGACAACCGTCTCCGCCAGGCTGCAGCGGCGGCAACGGACCGTTGTCATACGATGTTCGTGGTATACCCGCCCTCTCCCGGGCGCATCAAATCGATCCATGGCGAGATCAGGGCGGCGCAGCGGCCGGGGATCCGCGCCTTCGATATCACCTCGTACCGGGGCCGGATCGAATGCGATACCGAAGAAAATTTCATTGCCAAGTTCTGGGCCGCCGTCCCCTCGGCGGAAGCCGCGCGGCAATTATATGACGACGTAAGATCCGATCTGAGGATCGAAATGGAAGGGGTGGAAGGCCGATGACATCCACATACCCGCCTCTTCTGTCCGAATTGCAAAATACGATAGACGCAAAGGGATTTGCCCATATCGCCGACCTGCGCGCGCACCTGTCTGGCACCGACTACGGCGAAAATGCGTTCCGCGCGCATTGGGATATCCTGGTCCTCGACGAGAATTTCAAGTCCTACACAACGCGCCATCGCCGGATCCTGCGCTATCACTATACCCATCCTGGTAAATTCGAGCGAAACGAAGACAGTGATTACGTGCCGACCGTCACCTATGATGTGGACTACACGCAAGGCATCAACCGCCTGACTTATGCGACACCGGAATTCATCGACGACCCGCTGACGGCTGATATATTGCGGACGGATATTTCACTGATCGCACCTCGCCTCAAGGACGGCGGCGAATACATGATCGATGTCGATCTGTTCCGTGTTTCCAGTGAGGATGGTAAGGCGAGCCCGACGACATCGGGGCGTCACCAGGACGGTCAGGACTGGCTGTTCATGCATTTTGTCGCTGCCGAAAACAACCGGCCCGTCGTTTCCGAAATCGCCGAGTGCCCCGACGCGGCACATCCCCTGTTCGAAAAGCCGATGACCGGTTTTCTGGAAACGCTTTGCGTGAACGACCGCAAGCTTTGGCATGCGGCAAACGCGGTCGAGCAGCTGGATCCCTCGAAACCGGCCAGACGCGACCTTCTCCTGGTCAGCGTTACCCGTAAGCCGGCGGCCGCACCGGGGTCTGCAGCTGAATGAGCATGACCCGGCTTGTATCTTCGAAGATGCTCTTGTGGCTGAGCGCCAAGCAGATATCGGACATCAGCGCCTTTCTAACCTCTATTATCCTGAACGTGTATGCGCTGGCATTGTTCGGAAACCCGGCGTTTCTGGGTATTCTGCTGGCGCTACGCATGTCCGGGTCGATTATCGGCGCCTATCTGGTACCGGTGCTCTCCCGCCGCCTGTCACTGTCGACAATTCTTGTGCTGGCGGAATTCGGCAGCGCTTTGACGATGCTGGTTCTGGTCGTGAGTTCGACCGAAGCACACCGGGTGCTGCTGCTGCTGGTTGCGCCCTGCATCGGTATTTTCCATGGCATTTTCCATGTCGCCCTCTATTCTCAGGTGCATTCCTTCGTTGAACGCGAGAACCAGCACCGGATGAACAGCGTTCTTGCGTCCATGGACGGGATTGCCGTCGTCGTGGGTGGAATTGCGTCCAGTATTCTGTACCAGCTTATGCCGTTGCGGATGATCTTTCTGCTGGATGCGATGACCTTTGTCGTTGCGGCTCTGGTCTTTGTCTTCTTCCGCCGCACTCTGCCCGCCGTTCAAGACGGCGGTGCTGCACGGCCGGCGCCCGGCAAGACGGGAAGATTTCCCTTCTCGGGCCAAGTGGTCCGCGCCATTCTGGCAACCGCGGGTTTCCTCTTTGCGGCGCGCTTCATGGAGGCATTCGGATCATCGGCACACAATGTCGGGTTTCCCATTATTTCCGCACACTTCGATCCGGCCAACCCGGCGTTTCTGGTCGGGTGGATCATGGCTCTCTGGGGGGCGGGGAAGGTCGTGGCGACTTTGGCCACCACGCCGATGATCCGGCGGATGCAGGGGGTCGGCCTGCAATCAGACATGATCTTTGTCGTATTCCTGGTGCTGACCTTTGGTTTCTTCCTGGGGGTGTTTCGCTCTGAAGGCTTCTGGATGTGCCTTGCCTTCGCCTTCATGGCCGGGCTGTTCGATGCGTCGACCGAAACCGTCTACTACTCGGCATTGCAGAGTAACACCAAAGTCAGGACCGACACGCTGATCGGGGCTTCATACAGCCTGGAGCGGGTTGGAATGGGAGCTGGTATCTTGCTGGCCGGCTATGCCTATTCCGTCATCGAGGCCCCGCGCGATGTCGCGACCGGCGCTTATATCGGCGCGATCCTCATTTGCTGTGCGCTGGCTCTGGCCAAATCCGTTCGGGTCGTGCGGAGGGCGGCGCGTTCAAGCTATACGGAGCCCAAAGCCTAACAAATCCGGGCCCCCCAGGGCGAAACCCGATCCGGTTCCCTGGTCGGGCGGGGAAACCGGCGATATGCGCAGGGGAGTCTGGAACGATGCCGCCGCATGGCCGCTGCGGCATTCAAGGATCTCGGCCTGTCGCGGTGGTGGCAGACTGGATACCCTAACCAGCTAAGTTCCCGGGGCATTCTGGAGCCCGAGACATCGATGAGAGATATTGTCATGGCAGCCATTTGCGGCACTTGCATTCCGCCGATTGTAATCGAAGCCAGCACGGAAAAGTTCTGGATGGATATGCGTGACGTGATCTTCTCTGAAGACAGGTTGGAAAACGCTGACGCAGAAGCGGAAGACGCACTGAACCGCGTAGGAATCTCGGAACCATCTCAAGTCTTGGACGTGGGTTGCGGAATTGGTCGGCATTCATGGTCGATGGCGCGGCGCGGCCACCACGTAACGGGGATTGATCAGATCGCGGGTTATATTGAAGAAGCGCAGAGACCGCACCAAGCCGCCGATAAGGCGCCGAAGTTCATTAACGCCGATCTCGTGGATTACAAAGGTCTGCCGTTTGGTGCGTTCGACGCCGCTTTGTGCCTTTATCATTCGTTGGGGTTCAGTGCCGATCCCGGCGACGACATCGTCTTCTTGCGCCGTATCAGGGCCGCACTCCGTCCCGGCGGGAAACTGCTTCTCGATTTGATCAATCCTGAGAGTTTCCTGCCCGGGGAGAGGAGGGAATACGAAGAAACGACCTCTTCGGGTCTTGCCCGTAGCGTCATCGAGGTGGCTGAGATGCGGGATCGGTATGAAATCATATTCACCCCCGCCGGATCGCCGAATGTGCACTATCGTGCCCGGCATCGTCTCTTTTCGGCCCGCCGGATCCAAGAACTGCTCGAGGCGGCCGGGTTTGCCGGCGTCACCGTCGGGCAACCATTGATCGGCAGCTACGAAAATGGATCAGACCGCTTCACCGTGATTGCATCGGCGGATGCCTAGGGCCGGCCCCCGTTAATGCCGCATCATTGGCGCCAGAACGGCAAAATTCCAGCAGGTTGCCGCGCGACGAGGGGAGCGAGCGCCGGCACGCGATCCGCCCGGCATCGGCAGACCTCTCCGCGATGCCCGATGCGGATGCTCCCATCACCCTCGATCGTCATGCGCTCGATGCCCGCGCGGCAGATCGCGCATGAACACCCGATCGAACCTGCGGCGGGGGTGATACAAGTGATTTCAGGAAGTCGCGCAGAGCCGCCCTCTCGCACGGGTTCGCAGAGCGAACATGTCAGAGCTTGTCCGAAACCAGAATGAAAGTCCGTAGCTCTATCATGTCGTGCCGAACGTCCGTCCAGATCGATCATGCGCTGTCTTGCGCCTGCGCGCGCCGTCCGATCTCTGCGGGGAAAGGCGTGCAATGATGCGCTGGCGCTCGGTCGGACAATGAGAAGAGGCGGCTCGGTGTCACCCACTGCGGTCTCGCTGAAATGCTCGATGCTGCACGGCGCTTCGGCCCATCCACTGCCTGCCTGGACACCGATTATTCCCAGGTTGCGAGGATCCGCATAAAATGGGACTTCGTTGCGGCCGGGACAGCCTCTGATTTGCGGCACGTCTTCACTGTCGTGGTCCTTTCCGTCGTGCGACGGCGTTGCCGCCTTTCAAGGCTGGAACCCGATACGACGCCGCGGCCCGCCGAAGAAGACGCTGGCCGCATGCGCAAATGCCGCCATGTCCGGGGGTCGGCTCCGCGCGCGGCGCGCGCCATGGGAGCTCTCAGCGCGACGCCGTACGTTTCCCTCGCGCCCATAGATCGGCAACGACCTTGAAGGTCGCCATCAGAACCAGCGCGCAGAGCGTTGCCTTCGACACCGTTTCCATCGTCCCCTCGATCAATATGGCATGGATCACACTGCCCACCACGGTCACCACTGCGAGGGACGTATGACCGATGCGCCACGCGCGCGCGCGCAGGCGCAGCCGCCGGCGGAGCGCTGCCAGCAGCGCCGCGGCGAAGACTGCCCACATTGCGATCACCCCCCAGAAAGAAAAGGGCGTTGGCGATACGAGAAGAAGGGCGTCGATCACGTCCGGCGGACTGGTGATCCAAAGGCCCGCAACGTGGATCACCACCGCCGCGACCAGAACGCCGCCGATCCGGCGATGTAAGCGCCGACCACCATGGGGCGACAGCCCCGGCAGGTGCCCCGCTGCCAGCAGGGGTTGAACCAGCATGAGAGCCATCGCGATGATCCCGGCGAACCCGGCCGCTATGTAGACTGGATCACGCCATGCGATCAGCGGACTCGCCGCCGCGGCGTAGATCGGTAAAGCGACGGCGGTCGCGAGCGCGATCCAGATCAGGGTCGCTCGAGCCAGGCGCATCCCAAATCGGTCAGACCGGCTGAAGGACGAAATGCGCCTCCAGTCCGGTATCCCTTGCGCTCCGCATCACGGGCCGGAGGAAAACGGTTTCGTAGTCGCCACCGTCATAGGCGAGATGGCCATGCGGTTGTCCGAAAGCGGGGACGATTTGCGGCATTTCCAGGCGGAACGCGCCGTTCGCGTCCGTAAGCGTGGCCCCGTGACTGTGCGGGTCCCGCTCGTGCCCTTCGGTGGTGTGTGCCCAGATCTGGATGCGCTGACCTTCGAGCGGGGCGCCGTCGCCCGCGCGTCTTACGGTGCCCGACATCCAGAAGCCCCCGCCGCCGATCCGATCCACGACCGGCGCGCCGGGGCGGTAGTTGTTGGACCCGCCTCGCATCGAGCGGGTCGGTGCGAGCCCTTGTGCCCGGGCGGGCGCACGCAGGCCGGAAACGCCGATCGCCAGAAAGGAGCCGCCGACCGCGAGGAGGGCGCGGCGATTGAACGGAACATTGGTCATAACGGTTTTCTCCTCTCGCGCATGTCGTCGCTCGGCCGGTGCAAGGGACCATGAGCGATTGGGTTTGAGTTTTAGAGCATGCGCGCGCAAAGCCAAGGCGGGAAGGCAGAGCACGCGATAAATCACCGCCACGATTTCGTGATGGCGTATTTCCGGCCGCTTGGCCGTGTCGGGAAGAATCCTGACCGGCCCGACGCGGGCATCTGTCGAAACATTCGGATGTCGCGCCGCAACCCGGGAAAACGGCCATTGACCTGATAACGTGTGGTAGGGTGGTCGGGACAACGCCGAGTCGGTCGAGACCTTCATCGCGTCCGGCACCACTCGACGGACGGATTCGGAGGAATGCCATGAACCGCATGACCGCGAAAGACTTCGATCGGGAACTCTTGGATCTTTATGACTTCTACGCTCACGGCAAGATCACCAAACGCGCATTTCGCGACCGTGCCGGAAAATTCGCGGTTGGCGGTGTGAGCGCCGTCGCGTTGCTGAATATGCTCAGCCCGAATTATGCCTTGGCGCAGCAGGTTTCGTTTAACGATCCTGCCATTCATGCGGATTACGTCATGTATCCGTCGCCCAATGGAACCGGCGATGTTCGGGGTTATCTGGTTCGCCCTTCCGAGATCCAGGGCCCGCTGCCTGCCGTGCTGGTCATTCACGAGAATCGTGGCCTCAACCCCTATATCGAGGATGTGGCGCGACGTTTGGCGAAGGACGGCTTCATGGCGTTGGCCCCCGATGGGCTGACGTCGGTCGGCGGGTATCCCGGGAACGATGCGGATGGTCGTGAACTCCAGCGCATGGTTGATCGCATTAAGCTGATGAACGATTTTTTTGCGGGTTTCGAACATCTGATGGGTCGAGAGGACAGCACCGGCAAGGTTGGCGCGGTTGGCTTCTGCTACGGCGGAGGCGTGGTAAGCGCGATTGCGGTCGCGTATCCGGAACTCGCCGCGGGCGTGCCTTTCTATGGCCGTCAGCCGGCAACGGAAGACGTTCCGAAGATCGAAGCGCCGCTGCTGATCCATATGGGAGAGCGCGACGAACGCATCAATGCGGGCTGGCCGGCCTTCGAGGCGGCGTTGCAGGCCAATGATAAGGTCTATGAGGCTTACATATATGAGGGTGCGAACCATGGGTTCCACAACGACAGCACGCCTCGATACGACGCGGCTATGGCCGCGCTCGCCTGGGAACGAACGACGGCTTGGTTCAAGACCTATCTGAGCTGAGCTCGGCGGTGGCATACGCTGTCGCATTCGCACGTTCATCGCACCGTCTTCGCCGGGCCGCCGCCCATCTGCTTTGATGTCCGCTGGCGGTCGGGGGATGTGACGACTTATACATCTGCTGATAGTTGCCACCGTTTTCGAGATCCATGAACGGGAAGATCTTGTTGAAAAACAGGTCGCTTGCATGGATGACGTTGGCTTCGACGAAACGGACAATCGTGTCGCTCAGGGTGTGTGCGTTAGCAAATGGGATCAATTCCAGTGTCTGGCCATTCAGGTGAAATGTGGCGCGATCACTGAAGGTCAACACGGGTAAACCGGCTTTGTCGAATGTGTCATCAACGCTCAGCAGGCGTCGCGTTTCAGCGTGCGATATGATCGTGGTCCCTGCAGCAATATAGTT
>JBCCVK010000069.1:0-8994 GCA_039195495.1 Pseudomonadota bacterium | reverse complement strand
GGGGTTGCCAGCGTCGCCGAGATAGCGACGGCCGTGCCGATAAATCCGCGCCTGTCAAGTTTCATGTCTTGTCCTCCCTGATGTCATTGCGGCGCAAGGCCTTCGAAATAAGCGGCGAGCGCCGCGATTTCTTCGTTCGAGAGCCGTCCCGCCATCATCTGCATGATGGGGTGCGGACGGATCTTGTCCTTGTAGGCATGCATGGCCACGACGAAGTCTTCCGTCGGCCATCGCGTGATCGAGGGAATGCCGTCATCCTCGCCATCGGCGCGGTGGCAAGTCGTGCATTCGCTGGAGAGATATTCGCCCCAAGCCGGATCTCCCTCGATATTCAGAAGCTCGAGCGGCAGCGATGCCGTGGCTGTCGATCCGGTTTCGGGAACGTCCTGTGAATTGTCCGAGACCTGGCGCAGATAGGCCAGGACCGCAGCGCGTTCCTCTGCTCCTTTCAGGCCGCGAAAGCTCATCCTCGTACCGGTCACGAGCGATTCGGGATTTTCGAGATAGGCATCGAGTGTTTCGGCCGTCCAGACCAGCCCGTCCGCGCCGGCGCGTTTCATGGCTCCGGAATATCTGAACCCCGCGATGCCCGCCGCCCGACGCCCGAAGATCGCGTTCAGATGCGGCCCGACCTTGTGTTTCGCCCCCTTGCCCAGGGCGTGGCAGGACGCGCATTTTCGATAAAGCTGCTCGCCCGCCGCCACGTCGCCTGGCGGTTCCGCAAGCGACGGAGCGGCCAAAAGGGCAATCAGAACGGTGAGGCACCGCATGGCGCTACTCGAAGGTCGCGAGATAAGCGATGATGGCTTCAAGCTCAGCCTCGTCCTTCAACCCGTTAAAGCTCATTTTCGTGCCCTTCATGAAATCCCTCGGCTTTGCAAGGAACGCGATGAGCGATGCCTCGTCCCAGACCAGCCCCTCCTCGGCCATCGCCTTCAGGGCATTGGAATATCTAAAATCTTCTATCCGGCCGGCTGCCGCCCCGACGATGCCGTTCAGGATGGGACCGGTCCGGTTTTTCGCCGCGTCGCCCAGCTGATGACAGGCTTTGCATTTCCTGAACACCTTTTCGCCGGCGGCCACCAGTTCCGGGTCGGGTCCGGCGGGCGCAGTGGCCGTGACGTCGGCAATTTCGGCCGCTTCGATGTCACCAACCTCCTCGTCCGGGGTCACATCGAGGATGCGTGCCCGCATGGTGATCTCAGCCGCATTCTTGCAGTCTTCCATGCAGGGCTCGGCCGAGAGCGCTGCGAGCTCGGCCTCCGCCCGGTCATCGAGGAGAAAGTTGTCCTCATTCGGCAAGCGTATATCGCCGAAGTTTTCATGGCTGAGTTCGAAACCCTCATCATCCACGATGTCGTTGACGTAAAGGATATAGGCGGTGATCGCGTAGACGTCGTCATCAGACAGCGACTGCGCGTCGCCGAAGGGCATGGCGCGGTGAACGTAATCCCAGACGGTCGACAGATATGGCCAGTAGGAGCCGACGGTTTTCACCGGATCTTCGCTGTCGAGCGTGCCGAACCCGCCCGCAAGCGCCGGCCAGCGATCGACGCCCTCTCCGAAATCGCCGTGGCAGGCCGCACATTGTTCCGCAAAGAGCTCTTCGCCGTCCGTCACCGTGCCACGCCCCCGGGGCAGACCGGCGCCATCGGGACGAATGTCGATGTCCCAGGCGGCGATCTCATCGGAGGTCGCGGGGCGGCCAAGACCGAAGCCCTCCGCGAAAGCGGGCATGGCGGCCAGGCAGGCGATGGCGGTCAGTTCAAGAAACTTCGACATTTTCCGTGATGCCCTTCTCGTTCACGGCCCAGGTCTGAATGCCATTGTTGTGATAGATGGAATTGGTGCCGCGCAACTCCCGCAATCGATCCTTGGTCGGCTGCACATAGCCGGTCGAGTCGTGTGCGCGGGATTGCAGCAGCAATGGCCGCCCGTCCCAGACGAATTCGTAGTAAAACCGATGCATGGATTTATCGAGACTTGGCCCCGACATGCGCGCCCGATGCCAGTTCACGCCTCCGTCGAAGCTGACATCGACACGCGGAATCGTGCCACGCCCCGACCAGGCGACGCCAGAGATCACCGTATGACCTGGGCCATGGGTGATCGGCGCCTGCGGGCTGGGGTTGGTGATGACGGACTTTGCATCCATCTCCCAGGTAAACCGGCGTGCTTTGCCGTCCTCCAGCAGGTCGGTGTATTTCGAGGTCTCTTCCCGGTGATGCCAGGGCCGATCGCCCACCTCGATCCGGCGAAGCCACTTCACCCACATATTGCCTTCCCAGCCCGGCACGACCAGCCGCACCGGATAGCCCTGTTCAGGTCTGAGCGCCTCACCGTTCATCTTGAAGGCGACCAGGCAGTCGTCGAGCGCCTTTTCCATCGGGATCGAGCGGGTCATGGCAGAGGCATCGGCGCCTTCGGGAAGGACCCACGTGCCGGCGGTTCTCACCCCCGCCTCTTCCAGGATCAGCCTGAGCGGCACGCCCGTGTAGACGACGTTGTGAATCATCCCATGGGTAAACTGGCAGCCATTGAGCTGCGCTCCGCGCCACTCCATCCCCGAATTGGCGGCGCATTCCAGGAAATAGGCATGGTTCTCACGTGGGAAGCGCATCAAATCCTGCAAGGTGAAAACCAGCGGCGTATCGACGAGACCGTTGATCATCAGCCGGTACGAGGCGGGATCGAGTTCGGCGATCCCGGCATGGTGCCGCTCGAAACAAAGCCCGTTCGGAGTGATGATACCGTCCAATTCGTGCAGCGGCGTGAAGTTGACCGAGGAAGTGGGATCGGCGGTCAGCCAGGGGACGTTGCGGCGGACGACATGGCCTTCGAATTCGGACGGTGTCCCGTAAGGCCGGGCGTCGACACCGTCGCCGAGTTGCTGCGCCCAGGGCTGCACCTCGGTTATCACCGGATCATTACCCGCGCGCACCCGGCCAGCGGCAAGCGCCGCGCCGGCCCAGAGCGAGGAAGATAGGAGCGCGCGGCGGGTGGCGCCGGTCTTGTTATCCTCTGACATCGGACATCTCCAAATTCCGGCGGGCCATCAGGCGCCCACCACGATCACGTTTTCATTCGGGCCGATGCGCACGGCGCCCCGGCGGCGGATATACGCCTCCGCCACGTCCCAGATCGGCGGGCCCTCGGTGCCTTCGTTCACGCTGGCCCAGCCGGCAACGACATATGCGCGCGCCGGGTCAATCTTCTCGCCGGTTTTCAGCAGCGTCATCTCAGTGATGCGGCTGCCTTGCGGCCGGGTGATGTCGATCCGGTAGCCCATGCCCCCGACCCGTACCATGTCACCCCCCTGCTGATAGTAGGGGTCGGGGTTGAAGAGATTGTCGGCAACATCCTCCAGAACCGTGTGCAGGAAGGCGCCTGTCATCTCTGTCCGGTAGGCGTTCGGATAGCTCATCGCGGTCACCGCGAAGAGATCCTCGCGGGTGATGTCATCGCCGGGGATCAGGGAGGGACCCCAGCGGAAGCCGGGCGAGAGGGCAATGTCGGCCTCGCGTTCCTCGAGCAACGCCCGACAGATCAGATCGTCCCAGGTGCCGTTGAAATTGCCGCGCCGGTAAAGCGCGCTTTCGGTGGTGCCAAGCACTTCCGCCATCTCGACCTCGAACGGCGCACGTTCCTCGGCGATCAGCGCGGCCATCTCCGGATCGGGCGCGATGACGTCGGAGAAGAGCGGGATCAGCTTATGGGCATATCCCTTCACCACGCCGTCCCGCACGTCCAGATCGAGCCGCGTAAGATACTTGCCGTGGGAGCCTGAGGCGATCAGCAGCGTCTCACCGACGATCACGGGTTCGGGCAGCGCATCATGGGTGTGACCGGTCAGTATGACGTCGAGGCCCGGCACATTCCGGGCCAATTTCCGGTCCACATCGAAACCGTTGTGGGAAAGCAGGACAACGAGCCCCGCGCCTTTGGCGCGCACCTCCTCCACGATCCTGGCCATATTGTCTTGGCGCACCCCGAAGGAGAGGCCCGGGAACATCCAGGATGGGTTGGCGATCGGCATGTAAGGGAAGGCTTGGCCGATGACCGCAATCTTGACGCCGCCGCGTTCGAAGAAGGTGTAGGGGTCGAAGGCGCGTTCGTCCCATTCGGTGTCGAAGATGTTGGCGCCGAGAAAGGGAAAGTTCAGTTCGGTTTCGACGATCTCGCTCAGCCGGTCGATGCCGAGGGTGAATTCCCAGTGGCTGGTCATCGCCTCGACACCCAGTGCATTCATCGTCCGCACCATGTCTGCACCGCTTGTCCGCAGCGCGGTATAGCTGCCTTGCCACGTGTCTCCGCCATCGAGCAGCAGCGCTTCGGGCCGGTCGGCCTTGATCGCCTTGACCACGGTCGCGGCCCGATCCAGCCCGCCGACCTTGCCGTAAGCCCGCGCGAGGGCCGCGAAATCGGTGTCGGTGAGCGCATAGGCCGAAGCGCTGCCGGGTGCGATGCCAAAGCTTTTCAGGAATTGCGCCCCGGTGATATGGGGCGGCAGGCCGCGCGCAGGCCCGACGCCGATATTGATCGAGGGTTCGCGGAAGTAGACGGGGGTGAGTTGGGCATGAATGTCGGTGATATGGATCAGGCTGACATTGCCCATGGTGTCGAAGGACAGAAGGTCGTCCTGGCTCAGGGCCTGCCGTGCGGCCAGCCTCGCCCAATTTCCGGTGCCGGACGCGCCAAGGATTGCCGCCGCCGCCATACCCGTTTGCAGAAAATCTCGGCGTGATCGCACGCAAACCTCCTTCGTTCCCCGGGAAGGGGACCCGGGGTGACTGGCTCAGACTGAGATCCTGTTACTGACGCACCGCCGGACTTTCGACCGACAGGCCGCTGCCGCGCGAAGCGACATATAATTCCAATGCCCGAAACGCGTCCGAGCCCTCGGCGAAGGTCTCGGCCCGCGTATCCCGGATACAGCCGCGGAAGCGGTTGTGCTGGCTGATCAGCCTGGCCTGTTTCAGCCGATAGGTCGGGAAGCCGTTGGTCTGACCCTGGCTCAGGTGATCGGCGCGGATCATGCTGCCGTAATTTTGTTCGTGGCAATTGGCGCAAGACAACTCAAGCTGGCCGTAGCGGGTGTAATACATCTCCCGGCCCAGTTCCCACCAGCTTTGCGCGGGGCCGGTGATGTCCACATCCATCAACATGCCGCGCGACTGATGCGCGATCAGCGCGACCATGCCCTGCATGTCGGCACCGGACCATTGCCACGCATCGGCTTGCATGCGTTCAGTGCGGCAGTTGTTGACGTAGTCTTCCATTGACCACAGCGTGCCGGCTTCGGCGTTGAATTTCGGCATCTTCGTGCGGAGACCTTCGAACGTCCCGACCTCGCCATGACAGCTTTGGCAGCTTTCGCCGGCCGCGCCTTCGACGGTTCCGTAGGCATCGAGCGCCGCATCGACAAAGATCATGCCGGGATTATCGAAGTCGTCGATCTGCAGCGCCTGGGTCTCGGGCGTGCGAAAGCGCCAGCCCGAGTAGATCGTGTCCAGCACCTCCGACAGATGTGCAGGCGCCGCAGCTTCCGTCACCATGGGCAACTCGTCATTGATGACGAGGTTCGAGCCGTCCTGCGCGACCGCTGCGCCCCCAAGAAGCACGAACGTGGCGGCTGTTATCATCGTCTTCTTCATGTTCCCTCCCCGCGCCGGACTGCCTCAGGCTATCGCGATCGACTTCCTGGTTTCGTAAACCGATCCGTCGTCGTCATACCAGGTGAACCGGACCTCGCCCGCTTCGGGCACCCTGGCCTCGAACTGGAAATACGGATTGGTCGAGACCGCCGGATCCAGTTTCACATCGAGGACATTGGTGCCGTTGAAATCGCAAGTGAAGCGATTGATGATCGAGCGGGGAATGACATTCCCTTCCTTATCCTTGCGCTGCCCCGACTCCATCGGGTGGCTGATCAAGGTCTTTATGGTGATCACATCGCCTGCGGCGACGGTCTTCGGCACCTTGACGCGGGGTTTCACACCTTTAGCCATGTTCTTTCCTCCTCTCAGCCGCCGCAGCCGCCGATCGTCACCTTCACGACGCGCGCGGTCCGGGCAAAGGAGCCATCGGCCATTTGCGCGACGGCGACGACGTTCTGGGTCTTGGCGAGGCGGATCCGCGTCGAGGCGGCCTGCGACGCTGCCAATTCGCCGAATTTGAAGGTTGCGACCTCTGCCTCGGGGTTGCCCTCCGCAAAGACGGCGATGGCGACCGCGCCGGGCGCCGAGACCGAGATCGGCACCGTGTTTCCGTTCTCGGCGATCTCGGGCGCGCTCAGCTCGACACCGCCATCCGCGACCGCCGCGCCGCCCGTGAAACTGGACAGCGCTTCATCCATCCGCTTGGCCAGAACGCCCGTCGGCGCCAGCCCGGCGGCCGCAACGGCGCCGGCGCCGAGCATCATCCATTGCCTTCTCGTCAACTCCATCGTGCCGACCTCCTTCATTCCTCTTTCAGCGTCACCAGAAACGCCACCACGTCCTCGACCTCCTGGGCGGTCAAGAGCGGTTGCAGCGCTCCCACCGCCGCATTGCCCGTATAGGCGTCGCCGGGGCGGATGAAGCCGCTGGTCTTGTAGAAAGACGGCATCACCGTGCCCTCAAACATCAATTTGGCGTTCGACACGATCCCGCGCAGTTCCGCCTCCGTCCAGCGATCCGCGGCACCATCGAGCGCGGGACCTATCTCGCCATGGAAGGGCAGATCCCTCAAGGCCGAAACCTCATGGCAGGCGATGCAATTGCCCGAGCCCTTGTTCATCAGGGCCGCACCGTTTTCGGGATCGCCCGGCCGTCCGGTCAAAGAGACGCCAATCGCCCCTTCCTGGAACACCACGTCATCCGGTTGAATCGTCTCGGCCAGGGCCACCGAAAACGGCGCCGACACCAACCCCGCAAGCAATGTCGCCTTCAGCCGCATGCGTGTCCTCCCGTTTTTCTGTTTGAGCAGCCTAGCGCCAACGGCATGCGTCTGTCTACAACAATTTCGTAAACGAGAAACTGTTTGATTGTCCATCAGCCGCCATTCATGCGCTCGGCGTGCTTGCGCGCATGATATTTCTGGAAATCCTCATCCCCTTCATAGCCCCGTTCCAGCACCCAGGTGATCAGATCGAGCGTGGTTCCCTTGCCGAACGCCCCGGGCATGACGGCGACGGCGGCGTGGTGTGCAGGCTTCAGTTCGGTCAGTCTTTCCGGAAAAAACATCAGGGTTGGCGTGAAAAGCAGGCCCCATTTGCGAACCATCGCTTTCTCGGGCAAGGTCTCGCCGTCGAGATCCGTCACCTCGATGTCGCCGAACATGTTCAGCTGCACGACGAAGAGATCGTCGTTCAGATATGCGGTGATGGCGGGATCGGAAAACACCTCTTCATGCAGCCGCGTGCAGTAGATACAACCACGCTGCTCGACCATGATCAGCAGCCGCTTGCCCTGCGCCCTCGCCTCTTCGAGATCCTCGTCGAGATCCTTGAACGTCTCCTGCATCCAGGACGCCTTGTGCAGCCCGTCATCACCCAGTTCCGAGCCGAAGGCCGGCAAGGCCAGAAGCGCGAGCGCCGCGATGATCCGTTTCATTCCCATCTCCTTCCCTAGCGTAGAATGCCGATATCGGGCGCGATGGCCAGCATCGCCTCGGCGATACGGCTGATGCCGTTGGTTCCGATCAGAACCGCGAAGAGGATCAGAACCGCCCCCATCAGCTTCTCGATCCGGCCAAGCTGCCTGCGAAATCCCGCCATCCAGCGCATGAAGGGCGCGATAAAGAAAGCTGCGAGAACGAAGGGCAACGTCATCCCGAGCGCATAGGCCAGCAACAGAAGGCCGCCGCGGCCGATGCTCTCCTCGCCTGCCGCCGTGAACAGGATCGCGGCCAGGACCGGGCCGACACAAGGCGTCCAGCCGAAGGCGAAGGCGAGACCGATGACATACGCGCCCAGCAGGCTCCACCGCACGCCGCCTTCGATATCCATGCGCAACTGCCGGTGAAGCAGGCCGATTCGGATCACACCCAAAAAATGCAGCCCCATCATGAAAATAACAAGCGCCGCGCCATAGCGCAGGATGTCCATCCAGGCGCGCATGAATTGGCCAAGGGCGGTGGCGCTCATGCCCATGGCCACGAAAACGGTGATGATCCCGGCGGAAAAGCACATCGCCCCGATCACCGCGCGGTGGCGCACCTGGTCTGGAATGTCGCCGGCACCGGCACCCATGGCGTGTACGCTCTGCCCCGCCATATAGCCCAGATAAAAAGGGACCATCGGCAGGATGCAGGGCGACAGGAAGGACAAGAGCCCAGCAAAGGCGGCACCGAAGAGGGAGATGTCGAGCAAGCGCGTCCGATCTTTGACTTAAACAGTTTCATATTATATTAATCGTTTAATTGTCGTCAACTCCCCACGCCGGTTGTCATGAAACGCCTTCTCGTCCTGCTTTTGATCCTTTTCGCGTCGTCGCCGGCGGCGCAGGAACTGATCATGTTCGAGGAGCGCGGCTGTCACTGGTGCGGCCGCTGGAACGCCGAGATCGCACCGATCTACCCACAAACCGAAGAAGGCCGCGCGGCTCCGCTCCATCGCGTCGACATCGCACTCAATGCGTTCGGCGAGGCGTCGAAACAGAAGCACAGCCAGCGGGTCGTCGCAG
The DNA here is from genome assembly GCA_039195495.1 of Pseudomonadota bacterium. GTDB lineage: Bacteria > Pseudomonadota > Alphaproteobacteria > Rhodobacterales > Rhodobacteraceae > JBCCVK01. The sequence continues at coordinate 331 of JBCCVK010000069.1, read as the reverse complement.
CGTTGGCTGATCTGGATCCTTCGCTTGTCGCGATAACTATCGACATGACTGCCATCCAGCGCGATGCCGGTGACGCTGAAACCGTAATCATGGGGGCCCAAGTCACCCTCGAGAAGCGCCGTACCTGAGCAGAAGGCGATCTCGGTTGTGCCGAGAAGGATCGGCAATTCTTCAAAGGTATATTCCGTATCAAACATAAAAAACACATCAAAATCAATAAATTAAAAGACATTATGAAGGATGAATTCAAAAACACCTACAGACGAAATATACCAAAATGGCATATTTCCGTGCAATGCCATAAACGGCATCGCGCATGTATGACTTAATG
>JBCCVK010000068.1:0-9204 GCA_039195495.1 Pseudomonadota bacterium | reverse complement strand
GCGGCGGCCGCCGACGCCGCTAGGGAGATCTGATCGATGCTTCAGCCAAAGCGCACGAAATTCCGCAAGATGCACAAGGGCCGTATCCATGGCGAAGCGAAGGGCGGCAATACGCTGAACTTCGGGGCCTATGGGCTGAAGGCGATACAGCCTCAGCGCGTCACCGCGCGCCAGATCGAGGCCGCCCGCCGGGCCATGACCCGCCACATGAAACGCCAAGGTCGCGTGTGGATCCGGATTTTCCCGGACACGCCCGTTACCTCGAAACCCACCGAGGTCCGGATGGGCAAAGGGAAAGGGTCGGTGGATTACTGGGCCGCCAAGGTGAAGCCGGGCCGGGTCATGTTTGAGATTGACGGCGTGTCGGAAACTGTGGCAAGGGAGGCGCTCCGCCTGGCGGCGATGAAACTGCCGATCAAGACCCGCACCGTAATCCGCGAAGACTGGTAAAGGTCTGTTGTGGTCGGTTTGGAAAAGGTCCCTTGGCATGGTCATCGCCGGACGCCAGGCCGCCACCGCGCCCCGGTCGCCGAAGCGGCTTTCGGACCGGTGTCGCGGACTTCGTATGATTTCGAGCGGTCAGCCTGCTTCGAATTGAAAGGAAAAGGCGATGGAGGCCAGTGAATTGAGAGACAAGACGCCCGATCAACTGCGCGATCAGTTGGCCGAGCTGAAAAAAGAGTCGTTCAATCTGCGTTTCCAGCAGGCCACGAGCCAGTTGGAGAGCACCGCGCGCATGAGAACCGTTCGCCGCGACATCGCGCGCGTGCTGACCATCCTGAACGAAAAGGCCGCGGTCGCGACCGCCGAGGAATGAGGACACCTGACAGATGCCCAAACGTATCCTGCAAGGGGTTGTGATCTCGGATGCCAATGCTCAGACCGTCACCGTTTCGGTTGAGCGCCGCTTCACGCATCCGGTCCTGAAAAAAACCGTCCGCAAATCCAAGAAATATCGCGCCCATGACGATAAGGACGCCTGCAAGGTCGGCGATGTCGTGCGTATCCAGGAATGCGCGCCGAAATCGAAAACGAAACGCTGGGAGGTTCTGAGAGCGTAAGCCTTCACGGACTTTCGGTTCGGTCGAAACCACGGGGCCAATGCCAGCCTGAGCGGTCCCACAGGTCGGGAGAAACCACATTATGATCCAGATGCAGACCAATCTGGATGTCGCTGACAATTCCGGCGCGCGCCGGGTGCAGTGCATCAAGGTCCTGGGCGGTTCCAAGCGGAAATACGCCTCGGTCGGGGACATTATCATCGTCTCTGTGAAAGAGGCCATCCCGCGCGGCCGCGTCAAGAAAGGCGACGTCCGCAGGGCCGTCGTCGTGCGCACCGCTAAGGAGGTGCGCCGCGAGGATGGCACCGCGATTCGTTTCGACCGCAATGCGGCCGTGATTTTGAACAATAACAACGAACCGGTGGGAACCCGAATCTTCGGTCCGGTCGTTCGCGAGCTGCGCGCGAAGAACTTTATGAAGATCATCTCACTCGCTCCGGAGGTGCTGTAGGATGGCCGCCAAGCTCAGAAAAGGCGATAAGGTCATCGTCCTGGCCGGCAAGGACAAGGGCAAGCAGGGCGAAATCGAACGGGTGCTGCCCAAGACCAACAAGGCCATCGTCGACGGCATCAATATGGTTGTTCGCCACACCCGTCAGAGCCAGACCTCGCAAGGCGGTCGTCTGCCCAGGGCGATGCCGATCGATTTGTCGAATTTGGCGCTCGTGGACGGCAACGGCAAGGCGACCCGCGTCGGTTTTCGTATGGAAGAGGGTAAGAAAGTGCGCTTCGCCAAAACCACCGGGGAGATCGTTTGATGCTGGATGTTCAAGCCCATGTCCCGCGCCTGAAAACACTTTATCGCGATACGGTCCGCGCGGCGATGAAAGAGCAGTTCGGTTATAAAAACGACATGCAGATCCCGCGTTTGGACAAGATCGTTCTGAATATCGGCGTGGGCGATGCGGTTAAGGACGCCAAGAAGATCAAACATGCGCAGGAGGCGCTGACCGCCATCGCCGGTCAGCAGGCCGTGGTGACCCGGGCCAAGAAATCGATCGCCGGTTTTCGGGTGCGCGAGGATATGCCGCTGGGCGTCAAGGTGACGCTGCGCGCCGATCGCATGTACGAATTCCTGGATCGCCTGATCACCATCGCCATGCCGCGTATCCGCGACTTTCGCGGCGTGTCGGGCAAGTCCTTTGACGGGCGCGGCAACTACGCGATGGGGCTGAGAGAGCACATAGTGTTCCCGGAAATCGATTTTGACAAGGTCATCGATATGCTGGGCATGGATGTCGTCATCTGCACCACGGCGAAAACCGATGCCGAGGCCAAGGCGCTGTTGGGGCATTTCAACATGCCGTTCACTTCGTGACGCTCTGGAAGGATTGAACATGGCTAAGAAAGCAATGATCGAACGCGAGAAGAAACGCCAGGCGCTCGTGGCCAGATACGCGGCCAAGCGCGCCGAACTGAAGAAAATCGCGAGCGATGAAAATCGTCCGATGGAAGAACGTTTCAAGGCCCGTCTCAAACTGGCAAGGTTGCCGCGCAACTCTTCGGCCACGCGTCTTCACAACCGGTGCCGTCTGACCGGTCGCCCACATGCCTATTACCGCAAGCTGAAGGTCAGCCGGATTGCATTGAGGGAACTGGGCGCGACGGGTCAGATCCCGGGTCTGGTAAAATCGAGTTGGTGAGGGAGGAATAGGATATGAACGATCCTCTCGGCGATATGCTCACCCGTATCCGCAACGCGCAATTGCGCGGCAAGTCGACCGCATCGACACCTGCCTCGAAATTGCGCAAATGGGTTCTGGATGTGCTTGCGGATGAAGGTTACATCCGCGGCTATGAGGAAAAGACCGATGTCAAGGGGCATCAGGTCATCGAAATCGGCCTCAAGTACTTTGACGGTGCTCCGGTGATCCGCGAACTCAGGCGGGTATCGAAACCGGGGCGCCGCGTATACATGGGCGTCAGGGAAATTCCGCAGGTCCGTCAGGGGCTGGGGGTCTCCATCGTCTCCACGCCGAAAGGCGTGATGTCGGATGCGGCGGCCCGCAGCGCCAATGTGGGTGGTGAAGTGCTGTGTACCGTGTTCTGAGGAGGTTCGCGCATGTCTCGTATTGGTAAAAAACCGGTCGCGTTGCCCTCGGGCGTCACCGCGTCCATAGACGGTCAGACCATCGAGGTGAAAGGTCCGAAAGGCGCCCGCAGGTTCACCGCGACCGACGATGTCGCCCTTGCGCTCGAAGACAATGTCGTGAAGGTAACCCCCAGGAACGCCTCGAAGCGCGCCAGGCAGCAATGGGGCATGAGCCGCACGATGATCGCCAATCTGGTGACCGGCGTGACGCAGGGTTTCAAAAAGGAGCTCGAGATCAGCGGCGTCGGCTACCGGGCGCAGATGCAGGGCACCACTTTGAAACTGGCGCTCGGTTTGTCGCATGACGTGGATTTTCAGGCGCCCGAAGGCGTGACCGTCACCGCGCCGAAACAGACCCGGATCGTCGTGGAAGGCATAGATCAGCAGCTTGTCGGTCAGGTCGCGGCGAACATCCGAGAGTGGCGCAAGCCCGAACCCTATAACGGTAAGGGTATCAGATATGCAGATGAATATATTTTCCGCAAGGAAGGTAAGAAAAAGTAAGGGCGCAAGAGATGGCAAACAGCAAACGTGTCTTGTTTCTGAAACGCCGCATGCGCGTTCGTAACAAACTCCGCCGGGTCAATGCCGGTCGGATTCGTCTGTCGGTCCACCGTTCGAACAGGAATATCAGCGTGCAGCTGATCGACGACGTTCGGGGGGTGACGTTGGCTTCGGCGTCGTCGCTTGAAAAGGATTTGGGCGTGATCGGCAAGAACAATATCGAAGCGGCGGCCAAGATCGGCACGGCAATCGCTGAACGGGCCAGGAAGGCCGGTGTCGAGGAATGCTATTTCGACCGCGGGGGGTTGCTGTTTCACGGCAAGGTAAAGGCTTTGGCCGAAGCCGCGCGCGAAGGCGGCCTGAAGTTCTAAGGAGACCGGAGAGAATGGCAGAACGTGAACACCGCCGGGACCGCCGCGAGAGAGGTGAGGATGCCCCGGAATTCGCCGATCGTCTCGTGGCGATCAACCGCGTATCGAAGACCGTGAAGGGGGGGAAGCGCTTTGGTTTCGCGGCTCTGGTGGTCGTGGGCGACCAGCGTGGTCGCGTCGGCTTTGGCAAGGGCAAGGCGAAGGAGGTGCCCGAGGCGATCCGCAAGGCGACGGAACAGGCGAAGCGGCAAATGATGCGTGTCCCGCTGCGCGAGGGTCGGACCCTGCATCACGACATGGAAGGCCGGTGGGGGGCGGGCAGGGTCGTGATGCGCACCGCGCCCGAGGGAACCGGAATCATCGCCGGCGGCCCGATGCGTGCCGTGTTCGAAATGCTGGGCGTCAAGGACGTGGTCTCCAAGTCGTTGGGGTCGCAGAATCCCTACAACATGATCCGCGCCACCATCGACGGTCTGAGGAAGGAACTGTCGCCCCGTCAGGCCGCTCAGCGCCGCGGCAAGAAAGTGTCCGATATCCTGAAGAGGCCCGCCCCCGAGGCCGCGCCGGCAGAAGCGTAAGAGGCTGTTCATGTCGAAGACCATCGTCGTAAAGCAGATCGGGAGTCCGATCCGCCGCCCTGAAAAACAGCGTCGGACGCTGATCGGTCTGGGGCTGAATAAGATGCACAGGACCCGCGAGTTGGAAGATACGCCCGCGGTTCGCGGCATGGTGGCCAAGATTCCGCATCTGGTTAAGATCGTGGAGGAAAAGGGCTGAATCCGGCCCCGCGCGGTGCCCGGTCTCTTGCAAGCCCCGGGTCCATCTTGCTTAAACTCTCAACGCCCCTTATACGCGCCCAAGTGGCCGTCGGGTACATCAGGATCAGTAAGCGCCGCGTTTGGCCCCATACGCTTCGGGGGCCATATCCGGCAAAGGAGAAGCGACATGAAACTTCATGAATTGCGCGACAACAAGGGCGCGAACAAGAAACGGATGCGCATCGGTCGTGGCCCGGGTTCGGGAAAGGGCAAGACCGGCGGCCGCGGAATAAAGGGCCAGAAATCTCGCTCGGGCGTGTCCATCAACGGATACGAAGGCGGTCAGATGCCGATTTACCAGCGTCTGCCCAAGCGCGGTTTCATCCCTCCCAACCGCAAGCGATACGCCGTCGTGAATCTGGGCCTGATCCAGAAATTCATCGACGCTGAGAAATTGAGCGGGGATATCACCGAAGATGCGCTGGTCGAAAGCGGTTTGGTCCGGCGCAAGCTGGATGGAGTGCGCGTTCTGGCCAAGGGCGAATTTTCGGCCAAAGTCAGTATCGTTGTCGCCGCCGCCTCGAAATCGGCCATTGCGGCGGTCGAGAAGGCAGGCGGCACCTTGACGATCACGACCGCGTCGGCGGCCGAATAAGTGGTTGTGGGCCGCCGCGACGCTGCTTACATAGTTCCTGAGTTTTCCAAGCGCCGTCGATCGGGAAACCGCTCGACGGTGTTTTCGCGAGGTTAAGAGGCTCACATGGCATCTGCGGCAGAGCAAATGGCCGCCAATATGAGTTGGGGCGCCTTTGGCAGGGCGACCGAACTTCGGCAGCGCATCGTTTTCACCCTTGGGCTTCTGATCGTCTATCGCCTCGGCACCTATATCCCGGTGCCCGGCATCGACGGCGCTGAGCTTCGGAATTTCGTCGAACAGGCGGCGACCGGTCTGGGCGGCATCCTGAACATGTTCACCGGCGGTGCCATCGGACGCATGGGGATCTTCGCGCTGGGCATCATGCCCTATATCTCTGCCTCGATCATCGTGCAACTGCTGACCGCCATGGTTCCTCAGCTCGAGCAGTTGAAGAAAGAGGGCGAGCAGGGGCGCAAGAAGATTAACCAATATACCCGCTATGGCACCGTGTTTCTGGCGACCTTCCAGGCCTATGGGCTTGCCGTCAGCCTGCAAGCGGGGGGGCTTGTGACCAATCCCGGCTGGTTCTTCATCGCTTCATGCGTCATCACGCTGGTTGGCGGCACGATGTTCCTGATGTGGCTGGGCGAGCAGATCACCATGCGTGGCATCGGCAATGGGATCTCGCTGATCATCTTCGTGGGTATCATCGCCGAAATTCCGGCGGCGCTTGCACAATTCTTCGCAAGCGGGCGCAGCGGCGCCATCAGCACCCCGGTCATCATCGGCGTCATCGTAATGGTTGTCGCCACCATCACCTTCGTGGTCTTCATGGAACGTGCCTTGCGCAAGATCCACATCCAGTATCCACGCCGTCAAGTGGGAACCAAGATTTACGACGGCGGGTCATCGCATCTGCCGATCAAGCTGAATCCGTCCGGCGTTATCCCGGCGATCTTCGCCTCGTCGCTTTTACTGCTGCCGACGACGGTTTCGACGTTCTCGGGCAATCAGACCAGTCCGGTCATGTCGACGATCCTGGCGTATTTCGGTCCCGGTCAGCCGCTTTATCTGGCCTTCTTCACCCTGATGATCGTTTTTTTCTCGTTCTTTTACACGACCAATGTCGCGTTCAAGACCGAAGATGTCGCCGAGAATCTGAAGAATCAAAACGGTTTTGTTCCCGGCATACGTCCGGGCAAGAAGACGGAGGAGTATCTCGACTATGTCGTGATCCGGATACTGGTGCTGGGTTCGGCCTATCTTGCGGCGGTCTGCCTTCTGCCCGAGATACTTCGCTCACAACTGGCGATCCCCTTTTATTTCGGCGGCACCTCGGTGCTGATCGTGGTCTCGGTCACGATGGACACCATCCAGCAAGTCCAGTCCCACCTGCTGGCCCACCAATATGAGGGTCTGATCGAAAAGTCGCAGCTGCGCGGCAAACGGCGCGGCAAAAAGGGGACGGTAAGGCGATGAACATCATTCTCCTCGGGCCGCCGGGGGCCGGCAAGGGCACGCAGGCGCGAAAACTGGTCGAAGAACGGGGCATGATCCAGCTGTCCACCGGTGACATCTTGCGCGAGGCGCGGACCAGCGGCACCGAAACGGGCAGGAAGGTCGCCGCGATCATGGATGCGGGCGGATTGGTGACCGATGAGATCGTCATCGGTTTGATCGAAGAAAGGCTGGACCGTGGCGGCAGCTTCATCTTTGACGGCTTCCCGCGCACGCTGGCCCAGGCGGAGGCTTTGGACGATCTGTTGCGTCGAAACGCCTCGAAACTGGATGCCGTCATCGAGATGCAGGTCGACGACGACGCATTGGTGGCCCGTATCACCGCACGCTCGACATGCAGCGCTTGCGGTGAAGTCTATAACGATCTCACCAGACCCATCCCGGCGGATGGGAAATGCGCCAATTGCGGCGGCTCCGAGTTCAAGCGCCGGGCGGATGACAATGAGGAGAGCCTTAGAACCCGCTTGGTGGAATACTACAAGAAGACGTCGCCGCTGATCGGATATTATTATGCAAAGGGCGGTCTCAGTTCGGTCGATGGTCTGGGCGAAATCGACGTTATCGCGGACGCGATCGGAAAAGTCCTTGACTCTGTCTGAACCGAGAGGTTGACCAGCCGGTGTAAAACCCATACATCGGATCATCTCCGCCGAATGGCGATCGCATTCTCGATGCGATTCTATTCGGCGGGATATCATCAAATATGACGTGGTCCCTGGCGGATGCCTTGGATGCCTGTTGTGAAAAAAGGTTCTGGTGTTACGGAACCGCAACGAAAGAAGGAAAGTGACACGTGGCACGTATTGCTGGCGTTAATCTGCCGACTGCCAAGCGCGTCCCGATCGCGCTGACTTACATCGCCGGAATCGGCGGTGCCTCTGCCGAAGCCATCTGCGAAGCCGTCAGCATCGATCCGGCGCGACGCCTCAATGAACTGTCGGATGCCGAGGTGCTGGCCATTCGCGAACATATCGATGCGAACTACACCGTCGAGGGCGATCTGCGCCGCGAGGTGCAGATGAACATCAAGCGTCTGATGGATCTGGGATGTTATCGTGGTCTGCGCCACCGGCGCAATCTGCCGGTGCGCGGTCAGCGGACCCATACCAATGCCCGCACCCGCAAGGGTCCGGCAAAACCGATCGCGGGCAAGAAGAAGTAGGGGGCGGGTCGATGGCGCGTGATAAAATCCGTTCGAAAAAGAAGGTTTCCAAGAACATCGCCACCGGTGTTGCGCATGTGAACTCATCCTTCAACAACACCAAGATTCTCATCTCGGATGTGCAGGGCAACGCGATCTCATGGTCTTCCGCCGGCACCATGGGATTCAAGGGATCGCGAAAATCGACTCCTTACGCCGCTCAGATGGCGGCCGAAGATGCCGGGCGCAAGGCGCAGGAGCACGGTGTCAAGACGCTCGAGGTCGAAGTGCAAGGTCCCGGTTCGGGGCGCGAAAGCGCGTTGCGCGCGCTGGCCGCCATCGGTTTTTCGATCACGTCGATCCGCGATGTGACGCCTATCGCGCATAACGGCTGCCGGCCGCCGAAACGCCGCCGCGTCTGATTTTTACAACATTGTCGGATCCGTGCCATCTGGATACGGGCCGGTCCCGCCTTTTTGAACCTCGGGGGTTCTCGGTCCTGGATCCTGACCGGGAACAAGAATGGAGGCGAATATGATCCATAAAAACTGGCAGGAACTCATCAAGCCGACTCAGCTGGACGTCAGACCGGGGAATGACCCGTCGCGCCAGGCGATCGTGGTCGCCGAACCGCTGGAGCGCGGTTTCGGCCTGACCATGGGCAATGCCCTGCGTCGGGTACTGATGTCATCTCTGCAGGGCGCGGCGATCACCAGTGTCCAGATTGACAGCGTCCTGCATGAATTCAGCTCGGTCGCCGGCGTTCGTGAGGACGTGACCGATATCATCCTGAATCTCAAAGGGGTCGCCCTGCGCATGGATGTCGAAGGGCCCAAACGTCTGTCGATTTCCGCAAAGGGGCCGGGGGTGGTCATCGCCGGCGATATCAGCGAGAGCACGGGCATCGAGGTTTTGAACAAAGATCACGTGATCTGCCATCTCGACGACGGCGCCGATGTGTTCATGGAGTTGACCGTCAACACTGGCAAGGGATACGTCACGGCCGATAAAAACCGCCCAGAGGACGCCCCTATCGGCCTGATCCCCATCGATGCGATCTACTCCTCCAGTTTGGTGCACTACTAAACGGATGCTCTAAAAGCATCGGGTATTCACATCACT
>JBCCVK010000067.1:0-9234 GCA_039195495.1 Pseudomonadota bacterium | reverse complement strand
GAGGTTCAGCTGGAACTGGCCGCGCCGGATCTCGCGCCGCGCCGCACCCGTGAGGTTGAGCGCCATCATTTTCAGAACCGCGAGGCTGTCGGTTGGAACCCAGGGCGTGATCCCGTCGGTGAAGACAAAGAATTCGGGCGCCCCGCGGCCCAGGGCATCGGCATTCACATGCCGGATCCAGGCGTTCACGCCTTCGGAATAGGCCTCGAGGATCGCACGGGTCTTCGGAACCGTAACTACAACGAAAACGGCAATGTGCTCCTGGATCATCTGCATGGCGCAACGATCGAGAGGCGGGCAGGCGGGCTGGATATGAACGCCGAGATGGAGGCCGTGGCCGATCTGCTGCGCAAGGACGGCAAATCGGTTTACACGATTCCAGGCGGCGGCTCGAACCCGACGGGGGCCCTGGGATACGTGAACTGTGCCGTCGAATTGGTGTCGCAGGCCAACGATCGCCGGCTGATGATCGACCATCTGGTCACCGCAACGGGCAGCGCGGGCACGCAAGCCGGACTGATCGTCGGCCTCAAGGCGATCAATGCGAACATTCCGCTGATGGGTTTCGGTGTGCGCGCACCGAAACCCAAGCAGGAGGAGAACGTCTACAAACTCGCGCTGAAAACGGCGGAAAAGCTTGGCTGCCCCGGCGTGGTCGCGCGCGAGGACGTGGTGGCGGATTGCAGTTATGTGGGTGAGGGCTACGGTATTCCGCGCGACGACACGGCGGAAGCCATTCGGATGTTTGCCGCGCTCGAGGGTATCCTGCTCGACCCGGTCTATTCCGGGAAAGGCGCGGCCGGACTGATCGATTACATTCGCAAGGGACGCTTCAAGAAAGGCGAAAGGGTCGTGTTCCTACATACGGGCGGTGCGGCGGCGCTGTTCGGCTATGATGCGTATTTCGCGGGTAAAGAAGACGCCCGGCCGGCGACGGAATAGGAAATGGTGTCCCCATTGCCCGGGTGGACCCCCGCGTCTCGGCGGTCGGTGCATCATCTGCCGTGCGGGCGGCGGCCCGCATGGCTTGGGGCGCACGCATGACGAGACCCGTCGGCATCCTTGGTGGCATGGGGCCGGCCGCGACCGTTTTGCTGATGCGAAAGGTGATCGCGGCGGTCCCGGGGCGGGACGACGCCGATCATATTCCGCTTCTCGTCGATCAGAATCCGCAGGTGCCGTCGCGGATCGCCTGGCTGATCGAGGGCCGAGGCGAGGACCCGGGCCCCGTGCTGGCGCGCATGGCGCAGCGGTTGGAGGCCATGGGCGCCGAAGCGCTCGCCATGCCGTGCAACACGGCGCATCATTTCGTCGCGCAAATCCGGAACGCGGTGGATATTCCACTTCTCGACATGGTTGATCTCACAATCGCCCGAATACGGGAACGCGCCGATGCAGGCAGCCCAATCGGTATCCTGGCCTCGCCCGCCATTCGCAAGACCGCCCTGTTCGACAAAGCGCTGGCCGCCATAGAAATGCGGGCGATCTATCCGGAAGACCAGGACGGATTGCTCGACGCGATCAGGCGAATCAAGTCCGCAGGACGCGTGGAGCCTGCCCGCGCCGCGCTCGCCGAAGCTTCGGCCGACCTGCGCCGACGGGGCGCAAAGACGCAGCTGATCGCCTGCACCGAGTTTTCAACGATCGCCGAGGCCGTGACCGAGACCGTTCAGACCATCGACACGTTGGATCGGCTGGTTGAGGCGATCATTTCCTTTTCAACCGGACATACATTCCGAAACGTGGATGCCGAAGCAGCGGAACCTGCATGACATCTTCACGCGGAAGACCGGAATCGCGGGGATGAAAGACAACCCGTCAGGTCAATCAAGGCATGCACATTCCGACCCGGGGCGCGGAGCGGTACGACATCGCTCCGACCGCCCCCGAGAAGATGGCGATGGCCGTCCCCCGGGTCTGGCTCGGCGCACCCGGCTGGACCCCCGCGGTCATCGGACACATCCGTATCCGATCCTGTGACCACGGCCGGAGCCCGGCCTGCGAAGACCATGACGACACGATCGCCCGGGATGCACGCATCGTGGCGGTCGTGGTCAACGAATCCTGGATCGGCCGATCGAACCCGCGACGGACACGAAGAACCGTACGTGACATGCGCCAAGCATAATGGAAAATGCGGCTCCGGCGGCGCCATTCCCGGATCCGCTTTCTAAGATGATACGACCGGCGGCGCCCAACTCCAGCACATCGGAAGCGATCTTTGCGGATCGCGCCCGGGCCTCTCAACGACCAGCTTCGGCTGCGGCCGCCAATCATGGTCGGCGACATGACCGATTCGCACATGAAATCGGATCACTCCCCCGCTTCGAAGCCACGCAGCACCACGGGGAGCACCGATCTACAATCCTCTTTCGCAACCGTCGTCGAGTTGTTAGGATTTCCTCTAACACAAGGTTTCGAGACCATGCGCCACACGCTCCTGATCGCGCCGCAATTTTATGTGACAGCCCCGCAGCCCTGCCCTTATCTCGAAGGCAGGATGGAACGGAAGCTGTTCACCGCATTGCAGGGGGATCATGCCGGTGCGCTGAACGATTCGCTTTCCAAACAAGGCTTTCGCCGATCGCAAAACGTGCTTTATCGCCCATCCTGCACGGAATGTTCGGCCTGCCTCTCCGCCCGGATACGGGTGGCCGATTTCATCCCCAACCGCAGCCAGCGTCGTATCCTGAAGCGCAACGCCGGTCTGAAACGCGCGGCGAACGCCCCCTGGGCGACGGATGAGCAATTCACGTTGTTTCGCGATTATCTCGACGCGCGCCATGCGCAAGGCGGCATGGCGAACATGGACATTTTCGAATTCGCCGCGATGATCGAGGAAACCCCCGTGCGATCTTGCGTGGTGGAATACACCCAGCCGGACGAAGACGACCGGACGGACGAATTGGTCGCGATCTGCCTGACCGACATGCTCGACGACGGTCTTTCACTGGTTTATTCGTTCTATGATCCGCTGAGCGCAAAGCGCTCACTCGGGACGTATATCATCCTCGATCACATCCGCGTCGCACGGGAGGCGGGCCTGCCCTATGTCTATCTGGGCTACTGGGTGCCGGGCAGCCCCAAGATGGATTACAAGGCCAATTTCTCGGCGCTTGAAATTTATTCCGACGGCGTCTGGCAGGAGTTGAACGATCCCAGCGATTATTCTGCCGACATGCATCCGCTTTCGACCGATCCCATCGCGGAACAATTGGCCAAGATAGACTTGCCGAACGGCCGAAGGAAACCCTGAGTCCAAAATCCCGCTTGGCGCTACTCAAGCGCCGCTCGAAGCCATTTCATGATTTCTTCCGACCGCCCGGCGGCGTGGAGCGCGTCGCGAGGCAGCTCCTCGGCTTCGACAATCCGTACCGCGCGCCCGCCGCCGCGCGCCCATTTCACCAGGGCATGGCTGTCATCGGCAAGAGGATCGCCACCGGCGATCAGAACGGTCAAGGGCGCCCCTTTTGCCAGAAACGACCGGGTCATCGTCGGCGGCAGCCTGTCGCCCAGTCGCGCATACATGGCAAGGACATCCTTGCTCGACAGACCCGGCGTCAGGGGGCCGAACTTTCCGAGACTGAACGAATCGCGCAGCCCGAAAATCCCATACAAACTTACGATCCGCTCTATGAGCGCGCGCGTTGCGGGGCGCACACCCGCCTCGGCCCAAAGCGCCACGGCCGCACCGGCGTCGTCACCCGCCAGCACGATATGCCGCGGCCGTCCGACAAGCGCGATGCGGCCCTGCGCCAATGCGTTCAATGCGGTCACCGCATCGATCTTCTGTGCTGGAAACGGATGTTCCGGCGCCAGCGCATAGCGCGCCGAAATCACCCTTTGTCCGGTCAGTCCCGCGACCCAACTGCACAACGGAAGATGGGTCCAGGGCGACCCGGCGACCCAACGCCCCCCATGGAAATACAGAATGGGCGTCGTCGAACGCAGTGCAGCCGGGGTGAAGATCAATCCGTTGAAACCGAGAATGGCCAGTTCATCCACGCTGACATCCACCGCCGCATCGGGCAGGAACGCGGATTGCATATCGGCGTAAGCTTGGCGCAGGGCCTTTACGTCATGGGTGGACCATTCCAGGCCAGAAGCGGGGGGGTCTTGGGCCATCACAGATAATCCGAACGGCTCAGGCCGTATTTGGCCATCTTCTCGTTGAGGGTACGGCGCGGCAGGCACAATTCGTTCATCACGCCGACGATGGACCCCTTGTGGCGACGCATCGTATTGTCGATCAGCATGCGTTCGAACGCCTCGACATATTCCTTCAGCGGCTTGCCTCCGGTTGTCAGCGTCGGTTGAATTTCGTCATTGTCCGCCATCAGAAGCGATGCGATCGAACCCGATCCGCGCCGACTCTGCAAGACCGCGCGCTCGGCGACGTTGATCAGCTGGCGCACGTTTCCCGGCCACGGCGCCTGTAACAACTGCGCCGCTTCCTGCGCGCTGATGTCGGGCGCGTCACAACCGTATTCCTCGGCGAATTGTTGCCCGAAACGGGTGAACAGGGTCAAAACGTCCTCGCCCCGCTGGCGCAGCGGCGGCATGGTGATCTTCATGGCCGCAAGCCGGTAATACAAATCGGAGCGGATGGCGTCTTCACAGGTTCTTTCAGATTCTTGAACGTTGCAGATCGCGATGATGCGCGTCTCGACCGGGTCGCTCTGCGCATTGATCATGGTCAGGAGACGGGCCTGCAGCGTGCTTGGCAAAACCTCGATATCCTCAAGCACCAGGGTACCGCTCCGCGCCGCTTCGACCAGCGGCGGTGCGTCGGTTGCGGTCGGTCCAAAAAGCTTGGCGGACAGCTCCTGCTCGGTATAAGCGGCGCACGATACGATCTCGAATCTCCTGCCCGCGCGCGGTCCCACGGCATGCAGCGCATGGGCCACCAGCGTCTTGCCGGTTCCGGTCTCTCCATCGATCAGCACATGGCCGTCCGCCTGGCCCAGATCCAGGATATCCTCGCGCAGCCGTTCCATGACGGGGGACGACCCGATCAGTTTGCGCATCAAAACCGTGCCATCGCCGAGCTCGCGCCGCAAGGCGCGATTGTCCAACGTCAGCCGCCGGGCCTGGGTGGCCCGCTTGGCCAGTTCGGTCATCCGATCCGGATTGAACGGCTTTTCCAGAAAATCGTATGCGCCCACGCGCATCGCCTCGACGGCCATCGGGACGTCGCCATGGCCGGTGATCATGATCACCGGCAAAGCGCTGTCCATGCTCATCAGACGCTTGAGAAACGTCATCCCGTCCATGCCCGGCATCTTGATGTCGCTGACCACGATGCCGGGATAATGCGCGCCCAGACTCTTCAGCGCCTCTTCCGCGCTCGGGAAGGTTTCGGTGTCGTAACCGCTCAGCGCCAACCATTGGCTGATCGACTGCCGCATGTCCTGCTCATCGTCAACGATGGCGATCTTCATCCCCTCGGGCATGATACTCCCAATCACTCTGCGGCGGCCGTCCGTGCCTCGTGGATGGGCAGACGCACCTCGAACACGGCCCCGCCATCTTCCGCGTTGCGCGCCGTCAGGCGTCCACCCAAGTCGTTGACGATCCCCGACGAGATGGCAAGACCCAGACCCACGCCGTCACCTGGCCGCTTGGTGGTATAGAAGGGTTCGAAAAGCGCCTCCAGATCCTCGATGCCGTGTCCATTGTCGCGCACACTCAACGCGGCGACATCCCCGGCGGTCAACAGAACGTCCAAACGCGGCGCCCTTTCACCCTGCATCGCATCGAGGGCGTTGCGGAACAGGTTGATGATCACCTGTTCCAGCCGTACGCGATCCGTGTTCACGATCACCGGCTCCTTGGGAAGCGACGTAACGATTTCGACCTTTCGCTGTTTCAGTTGCGGTTCCATCATCGACAGCGCCGAAGACACCGAAACCTTTACGTCCACGGGTTCGAACGCGTCCCCGCCCTTGCGCGCATAGGATTTCAGTTGCCGTGTGATCGACCCCATCCTCTCGATCAGATCGTCGATCCTCTGAAAACTCGACAGCGCCTCTTCCGGGCGCTTGCGATGCAAAAGCAACTTCGCCCCGGCGAGATAGGTCTTCATGGCGGCCAGCGGCTGATTGAGCTCGTGGCTGACCGCTGCGGACATCTCACCCAGGGCCGCCAGCTTGGACGATTGCGCGATGGTTTGTTCCGCCACTTCGAGCGTCTTTTCAACCTTTTCACGTTCGGCGATTTCCCGCTGCAAGGCGCCGTTCAAACGGCGGAGTTCCGCCGATTCCCGCCGGAAAAAATCACTCTGCGACACCGCCCGGCGGCTGAGGACGTAAAAGGCCAGCGCCATCAGTAGCGCGAAACCCATGATCTCCAGCGCCAACACGCCATTCACCCGTTCCCTTACCGACGAATAGGACGTGAACGAAGTCAGCCGCCATCCGCGGAACGGGATCCGGCCATCCTGGCGCATCACGGCGCGCCCCTGGAAATAGGCACCGGGCGTCAGCTGTCCCCAATCACCGGTCGCCTGGATCGCCCGGGCGATGGCCGAGGGCGGACTGGCTTGCGACAAAGCCTCTTCCACCGTGCGCCCGCGCCAGCGTGCCTCGGTCGTCAGAATCACACGGCCCTCGGAATTGGTGACCATCACCGCATCCGACGTGCCGACCCACCGGTCCTCGAGCTTGCGCAAGTCCACCTCGACGACGATGACGCCGATGCCGCGTTTTTCGCTGTCGATCCGGCGCGAATACGTGAAGCCGAAAGCACCGGTTTCCTGCTCCTGCACGGTGAAGACCGTATCGCCGGCCCGCAGCGCGTCGATGTGGTAATTGGCCTGACGGTGGAGGGCGCCCAACAGGCTGCGATCGGTGGCCGCCACGACACGCCCCCCCTCGTCGAGCAGCATCAGCAAGGCCGAGCCAATCTCGTCCTTATAGGAAATCAGCCGTTGCGAGGTTCCGGTAAAGTTGCCGGAATTGAGCGCATCGATCAAAGCCGGATCGCGCGACAAGAGCAGCGGGACGACGGAGTTGCGCTGCAGCTCGCCGACGATGTCGCCGGAGTAAAGCGCAAGCCTGAGTTCGGCCCGGTTGCGTGTCGTGACCGTGTATCTTTCAGTGAGCCACTGATTGGTGATCCAGACCGTCGCAAGTGCCAGAACGATCAACAAGACCGCCACGGCCCGCGCCGCCATCGGCACGCGCGGCGGATCCGAACGGTCGGGCGAGAGGGGCGAAGCGGCGCTCATGCAGGCAGAAGCTTAAAAGCGCGGCGACGATCGCTCAAGGGCGGGGATGCGGACCAGTCCGCCATCGGCGCACTGAACGGCGATTTGAACGACAAGACCGGCCTGCAAGATGAGACCCTTTGCAAGCAATCGCCTCCGATAGCGGACAAGGTCCTTTTAGATGCGTCTTGAATATCGGTCAGTTGATCAGCGTCGGTTTGGGAATGTGCATGGCATTGGCGGGTAAGACCCCCAGGCGTCGGGCCACCTCGGTATGGGCGTTCGTCAGGTTGACCAGGTCGTGGCGAAGCAAATCCCGGTTCAGTTTTTGCCCGCTTTCCAAATCCCAGAGGCGGCAGTTGTCGGGACTGATCTCATCCGCCACGATCAGCCGCTGGAAATCGCCGTCCCAAATGCGCCCGACCTCGATCTTGAAATCGACCAGCCTGATGCCGACGCCATACATAACGCCGGAGAGGAAATCGTTCACCCGTAACGCCAGTGCCACCATATCGTCCAGATCCTGCTGGCCGGCCCAGCCGAAGGCGACGATATGCTCTTCGGTGACCAGCGGATCGCCTAAACCGTCGTCCTTGTAACAGAACTCCACGATCGGGCGCGGCAGCGGCACACCTTCGTCCATGCCCAGCCGCCTGGCCATCGATCCTGCGGCGAAGTTGCGCACCACGACCTGCAGCGGGACCATCTCGACGGCCCTTATCAACTGCTCGCGCATGTTGATGCGCTTCAGGAAATGAGTCGGCACACCGATGCCGTTCAGCCCCAACATGAAATACTCGCTCAGGCGATTGTTCAGCACGCCCTTGCCTTCGATCGTGGCTTTGCTTTCGGTATTGACGACTATGGCATCATCCTTGAAATACTGAACCAGCGTGCCCGGTTCGGGGCCTTCGTACAGGATCTTCGCCTTGCCTTCGTAAATCTTCTTGCGGCGTGCCATACTGTCTCCGATGCGGGAGGGCCGGACGGTGGCCCGGGCATAATGCGCTCCCTATATGGCAAGGTACCACCCCTCGCAAGCAACCCTTGCGCCCCTTCGCTGCTCGTCTCATATAAACCGTAACGGCCGATTGAGAGGAGAGCGCCAATGACCACTTTCGACGAACGCCAAAGCGCCTTTGAAAGCAAGTTCGCCCATGACGCAGAAATGCAGTTCAAGGCCGAGGCGCGGCGCAACAAGCTCCTGGGATTGTGGGCGGCGGAACTGATGGGCAAGACCGGCGAGGAGGCGGAAGCTTACGCCAAGGACGTCATCAGGTCGGATTTTGAGGAAGCCGGCGACGAGGACGTGTTTCGCAAGGTCTCGGGCGATCTCGGAGCAAGGGCCGACGAAGCCACGATCCGCGCCAAGATGACCGCACTGATGGGGGTCGCCAAAGTCCAGTTGATAGACGAGAGCTAAGGGCGCGCCGCCCGCAGATGAGCGGTTCATAATCTTTATGAAAAGGTTGAATTTGCCTCGCCGTGCCTGCCGTGTCAGTCGGGCGCGACCACGAGGAGCCCAAAGTCATGTCCAATCGTTTTCTTGAACTGCTTTCGCGCCGCGACTGGTTGCTGGCCGACGGCGCCACGGGAACCAATCTGTTCAACATGGGCCTCAACTCGGGCGATTCGCCGGAATTGTGGAACGAAACGCATCCCGAAAAGATCATGGCCCTTTACGAAGGGGCCGTCGACGCCGGCAGTGATCTGTTTCTGACCAACAGTTTCGGCGCGAACGCCTCCCGGCTCAGGCTGCACGGCGCCGGTGGACGGGCCTTCGATCTGTCGCGCATCGCCGCCGAAATCGGGCGCGACGTGGCCGACGGGGCGGGACGGCCGGTGATCGTCGGGGGCTCCATGGGACCGACCGGCGAAATCATGCAGCCGATGGGCAACCTGACCCATGTCACCGCCGTCGAGATATTTCACGAACAGGCGGAGGGTCTGAAGGAAGGCGGGGTCGACGTACTCTGGGTCGAAACCATTTCGGCGCCCGAAGAATACAGGGCCGCCGCCGAGGCGTG
>JBCCVK010000066.1:0-9480 GCA_039195495.1 Pseudomonadota bacterium | reverse complement strand
TGCAGCGCGCCGCGCGCGGCGGTACCACGCAGGCCCGACCGCCCACAACCCGAGAGACCCCGATGGACGATCAAAGCTCAGACCGCTACCGCATCACCGCGAATGAACTGCGCCAGTTCGTGGAACGGATCGAACGCCTCGAAGTCGAGAAGAAAGATGTGGCCGACCAGATCAAAGAGGTTAAGGCAGAAGCGCGTTCGAGAGGGTACGATGTCCGCGTCCTCACCAAGTTACTGGCCCTAAGGAAACGCGATCAGGACGACGTCGCCGAGGAAGAGGCGGTGCTCGAAATGTACAAAGAAGCTTTGAATATGATTTGAAGAGTATGATTTGACCAAGTTTTCCCGGTTGGTTCATTGCGGCCCTTTTTATGCCGCGCATCAAAAGTCGTTCGTTGAGAGTGAATTTATTCATATTTTTCAGGTCTGGTCCTGAGGGCGGCGTCCGCGTCGAACTGACGAGCGCCTTCCGAAACCGACATGGTTGATGTGCCTCAGGCAGGCTGCGGATAAGGCCGGCGAAGCATTCCCGTCCGCACGCCGGATGTCGTGGCCTGCGCCGATGTCGTGGAATGGGCGCGGCGCCGGCATCCGACGGTTGCGGGCCGACTGCACGACCCGCCCCATCATTGTTTCCGGCACCGTCACGCCGCCCCTTGCATCGCGGCAATCGACCGATCCTGCGAGCGACTTACTCTGCCGGCATCATATGCGCGCGATACGCGCTCTGACGTTCGATCATCCAGCCGGGATACTCCGCCGGAAGTCGCGTCACCGCATCGAGCGCGGCAAGGTCCGCTTCCGTCAGCGATACCCCGGTGGCGCCAATATTGTCGGTGAGCTGGTCCATCCGCTTTGCGCCGAGTATCACGCTGGTGACGGCCTTGCGGCGCAGCAGCCAGGCCAGGGCGACCTGCGGGACCGTGCAGCCCTTGTCCGCCGCGATGATCCGCATCGCGTCGATGGCGTCATAGGCACGGTCCTTGTCGACCGGCGGGAAGTCGAAGGTCACGCGTCGGCCTTCGGGCGTCTTGCCCTCCCGGTCGAACTTACCGGAGAGGAAACCCCCGGCAAGGGGGCTCCACACCATCAAGCCGATATCTTCGGATTGCAGCATCGGCACCACCTCGCGCTCGAGATCGCGCCCCGCGAGGGTGTAATACGCCTGCAGCGAAACGATCGGGGCCAGCTGCCGCGCCTCCGTGATGCCCACCGCCTTGACGACCTGCCAGGCGGCCCAATTCGACAGGCCGAGATAGCGGACATGCCCCTGCCGGACCAGCGTGTCGAGCGCCTCGAGCGTTTCGACCATCGGTGTGGCCGGGTCGAAACCGTGGATCTGGTAGAGATCGATATGATCGAGTTGCAGCCGCTTCAGGCTCGCTTTCGCTTGATCCAGGATATGCCCGCGCGAAGATCCCCGCGCATTCGGCCCGTCGCCCATGGGTCCGTGCACTTTGGTCGCGATCACCACGTCTTCGCGCGCGACACCGATATTCTTGAGCGACTGGCCGAGGATCTCTTCGCTCTTGCCGGTGGCGTAGATATTGGCGGTGTCGATGAAGTTGATGCCCGCATCCAGAGCGGTTTTCAGCAGGCCGTCGGCCTCTTTCTGCTGGAGTTTGCCGATCTGGCCCCACATGTCGTCCGACCCGCCGAAGGTCATGGTACCAAGGCAAAGTTCGGATACGAAGAGGCCGCTATGGCCGAGGCGACGGTAATGCATGATGATTTTCCTTTGCTGAAAGTGCCGGAGCCGAGGCGGCCGGGACTTGCAGGCTAATTGGGGCCTGACGGCCACAGCGGACCACGCCGATACTCGCGAAATTCTGCCTGATCCTTTCAATCCCATCGGGATGGGCTGGTCAGATCCGGACGATTGGCTAGACTGGCCGCATGACGGATCCGCGCCTCGACACTTTGAGAGAATGCGCGTCGGGGCTGTGGCGCGCCCACGGGCGCGAGACTCCATTGCAGGGCGTTTTCCTGGCCGTATCCGAAAGTCCGATGGGTCCGATCCATGGCGTCTATCAGCCTTCGCTTTGCGCCATTCTCCAGGGCGCCAAGGTAAGTCGGGTTGGTCATCGGACCTATCGCTACGATGAGGGCAGATGCCTGATTACGTCGCTGGACGTGCCAGTGCGGGCGGAGATTGTCACCGCCTCCAAAGCGCGGCCCTATATGGCCCTGATCGTCAATATCGAGCCGGCGGTGGTTGCCGAATTGCTGCTGGAGCACGCGCGCGCCGAAGCGGAGTCTGAACCAGCACCCGAAGCCCTCGTCGTGCATCCTCTGAATGACGCATTGATCGATCCGCTGGAGCGGCTTTTGGATTTGGCGGAGCGCCCGCGTGATATCCCCGTCCTCGCGCCGATGATCCGCCGCGAGATCGTCTGGCGCCTTCTGAATGGCCCGCAAGGCGGGATGCTGCGTCAGACCGGCCTGACCGACAGCCGCATGGCGCGTATCGGCAGATCGATTGCCTGGGTGCGGGAGAATTTCACAAAGACCCTGAGCGTGCCGCATCTCGCCACGCTTGCGGGGATGAGCCCGGCGACGTTCCACCGTCATTTCAAGGCCGCGACCGCGATGACGCCGGTTCAGTTCCAAAAGAGCCTGCGCCTTCAGGAAGCGCGGCGGCTGCTCCTGTCGGAAGGATCCGATGTGGCGCGGGTCGGTTTCGCCATCGGCTACGAAAGCCCCTCGCAGTTCAGTCGGGAGTATCGCCGCATGTTCGGCGCCCCGCCCGGACGCGATGGTGCCCAGATGCGCCATACGGTGGCGGCCGAAAATCATGCCTGAATTCTTGGCAGAGTTCGATCCCCGCGCGTCGCGCTGACGCGGGTTCTTTTGAAAGACGCGCCGCTTGCCGTATCGGACGCGGCGGCGCGCGCTGGGCGGCGAATCCGAAGCCGGTATCCAAAAGGCTCTCTACGGGATCATCGAGGGGAAAACGGTTCTGGCGATCGCCCACGGGCTTGCGACGATTGCGCATATGGATCGCATCGCCGTTCTTGACGAAGGCGGGCAAGACGCGCCGCTTGCGCGCGGCGGGCTTTATCACGGGTTTTGGTCGCTGCGGTCCGATGGCTTCATCGCGGTTCAGAAGCCCGGCTCCAACCTCTTTAGCGTCAGGCGCCGCGGTCTTGCTATGACCCGATCAGGCGGGGAAGGGTCAGCGAGATCGCGGGGATGAATGTGATCATCATCAAGGCGACGAAGATCGCCATGTAGAACGGCCAGATGGTCCGCACCGCTTTCTCCATCGGTAACTTGCCGACCGCACAGCCGACAAAGAGGCAGGAGCCGACCGGCGGTGTACACAGGCCCAGGCCGAGATTGACCAGCAGGATCATACCGAACTGGAGCGGGTCGACGCCCAGACCGTTGGCGACGGGAAGGAAGATCGGCGTGCAGATGAGAATCAGTGCCGCCATGTCCATGATCATTCCGAGGATCAGCAATACGGCGTTGATCATCAGCAGGATCAGGATGGGATTCTCGGTCAGGCCGGTCAGAAGCTCCACCGTCTTGGTCGGGACCCGGTAAAAGATCAGCATATAGGCGAAGGCCCCGGCGCAGGCGATCAGGATCATGACCATCGAGGTGGTGCGCACCGACTGCACCACGGCGGCGCGGAAATTCGTCCAAGTGATGCTGCGATAGACCAGCAGGGTCACGACGAAGGCGTAAATGGCGCCGAATGCGCCGGATTCGGTGACCGTGAAGACGCCGGAGAGCACCCCGCCGACGATGATGACCGCGGTTAAAAGGCCCGGTATCGCGCCGAAAAAGCTGAGGACGAGCGCGTTCCAGCCCGGAAACTTCTCGGCGCTGTAGCCCCGCCGCACGGCGATCAGATAGGCGGCCACCGCCAGACACAGACACATCAGAACACCTGGCACGACACCCGCAAGAAACAGCTTCGAGATGGAAATTCCGCCACCGGCCGCAATGGCGAAAATGATCATGTTGTGGCTGGGCGGGATGATGATGCCCGCAATCGACGACGTCACGGTGACATTCACGGCATAGTCGGCGTCATAGCCCTTTTCCTTCATCACCGGGACAAGGATCGATCCCAATGCCGAGATGTCCGCGACCGCCGATCCCGAAATGCCGCCGAACAGCATCGACGAGAACACGTTCACGATCCCAAGCCCGCCGCGGACGGCGCCGATTGCGGCCGAAGCGAACTTGACCAGGCGCATGGCGATGCCCCCGTGAAACATCAGTTCTCCGGCGAAGATGAAGAACGGAATCGCCATCAGAGAGAAGACGTTGATGCCCGAGATGATCCGCTGGAATCCGATCATCAAAGGCAGTCCCTCGTAATAGAACGCCGCAATCGCGGAGATGCCCAACGCGAAGGCGACCGGCACGCCGATCAGGACGCAGAGAGCGAACAGGCCAAGCAGAACGAGAAGCCCCATGACGGACCCTTAGCGAATGGTGTCGCTGCGCGTGTCGCGCCCCAGCGCAAGGCGCAGCAGATGAGCCAGCGAAAATAACACGATCAGCGCGCCACCGACGGTCAGGGGCAGCGAACGAAGACCTTCGGGCAGTTGGATGAGCGGGATCATGGTACTCCACTTGAACAATGTGAGCTTCGCGCCGAATAGAAGCATCAGGCCCCCGAAGACCGTCAGCAGCAGATCAGTCGCAATGACGAGGACGGTTCGAAACCATGCTGGAACGGCGCCGCGCAGCGCGGTCACCGACAGGTGCGAATGTTCGTGCACGCCCACGGCAGCGCCCAGAAACGCGATCGTCATGACGAGCAGCAGCGCAGCTTGTTCGACCCAGGTCGGCGTCGAGTTCAGGACGTAACGGCCAAAGACCAGCCAGCCGAAGATCGCGGTCAGCACGACCAGGGAAACACCCGTCAGAAGGCGGCAAATCGCGGCGATGCCATCCAAAAGGGCGTCGATCCGTGTCATGAAGTCCGAGGTTTCATTCTGGGCTTCCCGGTCGGTCAATTCGTTTCCCCCCGCCCTGCCCCCGGCAGACGGTCTGCCGGGGCAGGGGATTCGGATTTGGCTCAATCGGTCGCCTGGATCAAATCGACCAGCGGGCGCAGGTCCGGATTGGCCGCCAGATAGGTCTCGTAGACCGGCGTCATCGCGGCCTGGAATGGGCCCTTGTCGGCGATTTCGTTGGTGGTGACGCCGGCCTCCTCAACCATTTTGCGACTCGCGGCCTCGCGGTCCGCCCACAATTGATGCTGCAAATCGGCGGATTCGACCGCTGCCATCCTCACCGCGGCCTTGAGCGTGTCGGAGAGGGCGTCATAGACGTCGGCGTTGATGCACAGGCATTCGGGGATGATCAGATGCTGGCTCAGCGAATAGTAGCCCGCCACCTCGAAATGGCCCGTCGATTCATAGGACGGCCAATTGTTTTCGGCGCCGTCGACCACGCCGGTCTTGAGCGCCTGGTATACTTCGGCAAAGGCCATCGGTGACGGATTTCCGCCCAGTTCCGAGATCATCCCCGAATAGAGATCGTTGTTCATGACCCGCACCTTCATGCCGGTCACGTCCTGCGGCGTTTCGATCGGCTTGGCGCCGTTGTAGAACGACCTTGCGCCCGCGTCATACCAGGCCAGCGGCACGAGACCCTTGGCGGCCATGCCTTTCGCGATCATTGCGCCCCCTTCGCCCTCGAGAACGCGGAACATGTGCGGGACGTCCTTGAAGATGAACGGCAGCGACACGACGTTGGCTTCGGCCGCGACGGGACCGATCGGGCCAAGATTGAAGTTGCCGATTTCAAGGCCGCCCAGGCGCACTTGCTCGATCGCGTCGGGCTGACTGCCCAATGTGCCGCCGTGGAACATCTGCAGAGTGATTTCGCCGCCGGTCTTTTCGGCCAGGAGCTCGGCGAATTTGTCCATCGCGACCGTGTTGGGATAGTCCTCGACATGGATGTTCCATCCTCGCCATTCGGCCGCGGATGCCGCCTGGCCGAGCATGGTCAGGGCCGCCGCCGCCCCGATGAGTGACAGTGATGCGGTTAATTTCTGGTACATGAGATCCTCCCCTGAATGTCGAAACCCGTTCCCGAGCCCGCCTTTTCATCTTCGTGTGGCGTCCCGGCCGGCCATTCGCGCTATGGCGTCATCGGTCTTCATCGAGCCTGAATTCTAAATTGATCGAGATCATCAGGATGCTAGTATCCCACACTTGTCAATCACGAAATTCATTGGCATCATCCGAAACAGCGCGCCGTGCCGCGGGGATCGATGGCGACATTCGGCCTGACCGCTTGGGATCTCGCTGAAGCCGAGAACACAACACAGGCACCGTTCAGAGAGGAACACGATGCGGGAAACGGCTGAACCATTGGCGCCGCGGACCACCACGGATATGGTGTTCGACCGACTGCACGAAGAGATCTTGACCCTGAAGCTTTTGCCGGGCTCCAAGATGTCGGAGGCGGAAGTGGCGCGCCGCATGGGCGTCTCGCGTCAGCCGGTGCGTGATGCGTTCAACCGGTTGGGAAACTTGGACTTGCTGTTGATACGGCCTCAAAGGGCCACGGAAGTTCGCGGGTTCTCGATGAAACAAATCGAAAACGCGCGCTTCATTCGGCTGGCGGTGGAACTGGAGGTGGTTAGGCGGGCGTGCGCGGTCTGGGACGCCGCCTGCGCGCAGAGGCTGGAGGCCAATTTGATAAAGCAGCGTGACGCCATTGACGCGGGCCAGACGGATCGGTTCCATGCGCTGGATTACCGATTCCACTGGTTGATCTGTGAACTCGGTGGATATCCCCTGGCATTCGAAACGATCGAGCAGTGCAAGCGGAAGGTCGATCGGTTATGTATGCTGAGCCTTTCCAGAGCGGAGGAGGTCACGACGCTCCTCGAGGATCACCGGAAGATGGCGCACGCCCTGGGCACCCGTTCGACCGAAGAGGCGTTAGAAACGACTCGACGCCATCTCAGCCGCCTCGACGGCGCGATCAACGACATCCACATGCTCCATTCGGAGTATTTCGAATAGAATCCAAGTCTCGAGGCCCGCGGCTTGCGGCGGTTTCACGATGCGGCATGCTCCGCGCGCGCATCCCACCCGCAGGCCGCGCCACGGGGAATGGCGGCAAATCGCCCGAACCAGAGAGGTCCATGTCTGCATAAAGATATCTGTGAACGGAACTGAGCCAGCCGGAACGCGACGGCCGGCGCTCCCCCGCGCATCCGTCTTGCCGGCCGCGTGTGCATCGCCGACAATGCCGCGTTCAGGAATTGCCCCGCCGCCGGGACCGACACTGCGAATGGCGGATGGCGGCCGATCCCCGACCACCGTGACATGTCCAATTCCATGCAGCGATCCATCTCGCGCTCTCGGATTGCGGAGCCCCGCACCCCTATCGAGCGCCTGGCCCCGACACCCGGCCGGCACGATTGAGCATGCCATGTCCCGTCAAGCGGGCAGACCGGAACATTCCGGATATGACCTGATAAAACCTCAACCGATGATCAGCAGATCCTGGATCGTCTTGGCGCCCGAACTGGCATCGAGCCGTGACACCGTGGCGGCGGCGTTTCTGGCCGCACAATCCAGGGCGAATTCGGGATTTTCATCCTGCGCCAGCAGATATGTCAATGTAGAGCCGAAAGTATCCCCCGCTCCAATGGTGCTAATTTGATCGGAATGCGTAGGAAGCGGAGCGGCGGGCTGATGGAAGATTAGCCCGTTTCGCGCCAACCATGCACCGTCTTCACCATTGGTAATGCATGTGGCTCCGTGGCGTTTTTCGCCTAACGCCCTGCAAAGCAGTTCAACCGACATTTCTGAAGCGGCGGCATCGGTGTTTCTCGCGTATTGCCGGGCCTCCTGCGTGTTGAGCAGTAACAGGTCGCACGATTGGAAAAGCGTCTTGAAGGCAACATGCGCCTCGGCGATCTGCCGGCTGCCCGGATTGAATGTAACGAATTTAAATGCGTTCGGGGCATCGGCAAGCCGTTCGTTAACCTCGGAATAAACCCGGGCGGGGGCCGAAGAGACGTACAGCAAATCGCTTGCAGCCGTTCTGATAGAGGTCCCGGAAAAGAACAGGTTCGCCCCCCGGGCGGCTTGAACCGATGCCTCTCCGGTGTCGCCGACCCTTATGACTGCCTTGCCGGTCGGATGCCCCAGCCCGCTTTCGACGGCCGAGATATCGATCTTCCTTTCGTGAAGCGCGTTCAAAATCATGCGCGCTTCGTTGTCTTGGCCAAGCGCGCAATGGATCGTGACATGCACCCCCAGCTTCGCCAGTACCGATGAAGCGTTCGCTCCCCCACCTCCGATGGTCAACTCTATTCGACGCACATCCTGTTTTTGCCATCCAAGCTTGGATGCTTCGTCATCCTCCAACACGAGAATATCGAGCGTGACACCTCCGACACATGATGCGGTCAGCATGATGACCTGACCTGATGGCCATACGGTGCCGCGTCCGGAACAGTCTTCAAAATCGGGTTTTCCATGAAGTTACCCATCATGCTATTTTAAACATGTGTCATTCTCGCGGTACACGATCCCGATATGCTGAACGGCCTGTTTCCGATCGCGGCGACCTCGAAGTCAGATGCGCCGACGGTCAGGTTAACGGCGGTGGACCCAAATGCATCCAAAAAATCTTCGAGAGCCCGCATCTTGACCGACTGTTCCGTCCTTTTACGGGTTTTGGAGATTTTTCGATCATTGCCGTCCTGCCTGAAACACGCGGATAAACGCGCCTCGCTCCCGGTCCGCTTAAGGGGCGCGGGCACGGCGTGCCCGTATGGGAATTCGATGTCGCGGCGTCATGCGCGGGCGCGGCGCAAAACTCCGACATCGCGGGATTTCGTCATGTTCGGGCCGCCTGGCTTTCCGGGCCGCAGGGGGCGTCGCCGGCGGCGGGTATGGCGGACGGGCTCTTCGCGTCCGGCCTGCGTTGACTTTGGTTTTTTCGTGCGCCAAACCGTCTGTCGAGACAGTTGCAGGGGAAACGCCTTGACGAAGATATATGCGAACGCAGCCGATGCTCTCGACGGGCTGTTGCGTGACGGAATTCTGATCGCTGCGGGGGGCTTCGGTCTTTGCGGCATTCCAGAACTTCTGATCCAGGCCGTGCGCGACAGCGGGGTCAAGGATCTGACGGTCGCATCGAACAACGCGGGCGTCGATACGTTCGGTCTGGGTCTTCTTATGCAGACCAGACAGATCAGGAAAATGATGTCATCCTATGTGGGCGAAAACGATCTGTTCATGCAGCAGTATCTTTCGGACGAGCTGGAAGTCGAATTCAACCCGCAGGGCACCTTGGCCGAGCGCATGCGTGCCGGCGGCTGCGGGATTCCCGCCTTTTACACCAAGACGGGTGTCGGCACGCTTGTCGCCGAAGGTAAGGAGCACAAGGAATTCGACGGTGAAACCTATATCATGGAAAAGGGGATCTTTGCCGATCTCTCCATCGTGAAAGCCTGGAAGGCGGATGAGACCGGCAACTGCAT
>JBCCVK010000065.1:0-9643 GCA_039195495.1 Pseudomonadota bacterium | reverse complement strand
GTCGCGGCTACAGCGTGGGACTCGCTGAAAAGAACGATTTCGCATCTGGTACATCGTCCTGGTCCACCAAACTCATCCATGGCGGCCTGCGCTATCTGGAACACTACGAATTCCGCCTGGTGCGCGAGGCACTGATCGAGCGGGAGGTGCTGCTGCAGGCCATGCCGCATATCAGTTGGCCCATGCGCTTCGTGCTGCCCTATCACGAGGACATGCGGTTCGAGAGTACCACACCGACCTCGCGCCTGTTGTCCCTGATCCTGCCATGGACGAAGGGGCGCCGGCCGGCCTGGTTGATCCGGCTGGGCCTGCTTCTCTATGACACGATGGGGGGGCGGCGCATCCTGCCCGGAACCAAAACCCTGAATCTGACCCAGGATCCGGCAGGCCGGGGACTAAACCCCAAATTCAAGAAAGCTTACGAATATTCCGATTGCTGGGTCGAGGATTCCCGCCTCGTGGTTCTGAACGCACGGGATGCCGCGACGAAGGGCGCGACGATTCTCACCCGCCGCAAGGTGGTCTCGGCCGAGCGCGGGGAGGATCTGTGGCAAGTGACACTCGAGGATACGGCGACAGGTGCGAAGACCGCGCACAAGGCCCGCGCGCTCGTAAACGCCGGCGGCCCGTGGGTTGAAGATGTGACCGCCAAACTGGGTCGGAACAGAGCGAACAGCGTTCGCCTGGTCCGCGGCAGTCATATCGTGTTCAAACGTCTTTTCGATCACGACAAATGCTATTTTTTTCAAGGGGAAGACGGACGGATCATGTTCGCCATCCCCTATGAAACCGACTTTACCCTGATCGGAACGACTGACGAGGATCACCCCGACGCCGACGTGAAACCCGAATGCACGCCGGAAGAACAGCAGTATATGTGCGACTTCGTATCGAAATATCTCGACCGGCCGATCATGCGAGAAGACATCGTATGGACCTATTCCGGGGTGCGCCCGCTCTATAGTGACGGTACCGGCGATGCGACGGCGACGAGCCGCGATTACACATTGTCGATGGACGACGCGTGTGGCGCGCCGTTGCTGAACGTCTTTGGCGGCAAGATCACGACCTATCGCAAGCTGGCCGAACATGCATTGGAAAAGCTGGCGCCGCATTTTCCCAATGCTGCGGACGGTTGGACCGCGGGCGCGCCGTTGCCCGGTGGTGATTTTACCTTGACGGACATGGAAAAACTGACCGCCAGTCTGCAAACGGATTACCCATTCCTGACCCGGCGCTGGGCAACGCGTCTGATGCGGGCCTATGGAACCGAGGCTTGGGCGGTGCTGGGGGATGCCAGGACCGAAGCCGATCTGGGCGGCGCCTTCGGCGCGACCCTGACCGAGGCCGAGGTGCGCTGGATGATGACGCGCGAATATGCGCGCACCGCCGACGATGTCATATGGCGCCGCACCAAGCTGGGTCTGCGGATGACGAAAGACGAGATCGCCGCCCTGAGCGCTTGGATGGCCGATCATTCGGGCCTGGCGCCGCCGGTCGAACGAACTCTCGCCCCCTTCGACGGCCAAAGGGCGCATGAAACCTCGGATAAGGAGGAAGGCCGATGAGCTATGTCATGGCGATCGATCAGGGCACGACATCGACACGGGCCATTCTTTTCGACGGGTCGTTGAAGACCGCCTTCACCGCGCAACGGGAATTCGAGCAACACTTTCCACGATCGGGCTGGGTCGAGCACGAGCCCGAGGATCTATGGCGAACCACGCTGCATACCTGCCGGGAGGTGCTGCGTCAGGCAAGCGCGGCGGCGGCGGACGTGGCGGCGATCGGCATCACCAACCAGCGTGAGACAACCATGATCTGGGATGCCGGAACGGGCAAAGCGATCCACAGAGCGATCGTATGGCAGGATCGCCGCACGGCGGCGCTTTGCGACAAGCTGAGGGACGCGGGGCACGAAGCGGCGCTTACGCGGAAAACCGGTCTGCTGCTGGATCCCTATTTCAGCGCCACCAAGATAAAATGGCTGCTTGACCACGTCGACGGGGCGAGAGAACGCGCCGTAAGAGGCGAAGTGTTGTTCGGCACGATCGACTTCTTTCTGATCTGGAGACTCACGGAGGGCAAGGTGCACGCCACCGACGCCACCAATGCGGCACGTACGTCGCTTTACAATATTCGCGAGGGGCGATGGGACGAAGAGCTTTGTTCGCTTTTCGACATTCCCGCGGCGATGCTGCCCGAAGTGCGCGACTGCGACGCGCATTTCGGGAATACGGGCGTTCTGGGCGGCTCCATCCCGATTCTCGGCGTGGCGGGGGATCAGCAGGCCGCGACCGTGGGTCAGGCATGTTTCGAGCCGGGAATGATGAAATCCACGTATGGAACCGGCTGCTTCGCGCTGCTCAATACGGGCGATACCCTCGTCGAAAGCCGGAACCGGCTGCTCGGCACCATCGGCTACCAGTTGGGGGGCAAGGTCACCTATGCGCTGGAAGGTTCGATTTTCATCGCGGGCGCGGCCGTTCAATGGCTGCGCGACGGTATGCGCATCATTGAAGACGCGCCGCATAGCCAGGTGCTGGCCGAACGGGCGGATCCGATGCAGAACGTGATCCTGGTGCCGGCCTTTACAGGTCTTGGCGCGCCCTACTGGACCTCCGAGGCGCGGGGGGCGCTCTTCGGTCTCACACGCAATACCGGACCGGCGGAATTGGCCAGGGCCGCTTTGGAAAGCGTGGGTTTTCAGACGCTCGATCTGGTTCGCGCGATGCGCGCCGACGGTTCCGACGATTTGGGACGGATCCTTCGGGTGGATGGCGGCATGACGGCCTCGGACTGGGCGATGCAATTTCTGGCGGACATTCTGGACGCGCGGGTCGATCGCCCGACGATTCTCGAGACGACGGCATTGGGCGTGGCCTGGATCGCAGGCAGCAGGGCCGGAATCTATCCCGACCGCGACGGCTTCGCGGCGGGCTGGGCGCTGGAGCGTTCGTTTCAGCCACGAATGGATGCCGAGATTCGCGCGGACAAGATCACCGCGTGGAACCGCGCCGTCAAGGGCACCCTGACCTTCTGAGCGACGATCGGAGACACAAGCGCAACACCTTGGCCGCCAGTTGCGCCCCCCACCTTGTTACCCGCGGACTCGCATTCTACATCGCCTTGCATGAAGCGCTTCATTCCTTTCGTGAAACCGGCTCCACTGGTCGCGGTCGTATCGTTGAACGGCGTGATCTCGGCGGGACGAGGTCTGAACGACGCGGGCCTCAGCCCGGTTCTAGAAAAGGCATTTCGGCGCTCAAAGCCGGCGGCCGTGGCGCTGGCGATCAACTCGCCCGGCGGTTCGGCGGTGCAGTCGTCGCTGATCGCAAAGCGTATTCGACGCCTCGCGGAAGAGAAGGACGTTCCCGTCTATGCCTTTGTCGAGGACGTGGCAGCATCGGGTGGATACTGGCTGGCTTGCGCCGCGAACGAAATCTATGTCGACGAAAGCTCGATCGTCGGCTCCATCGGGGTCATTTCGGCCGGTTTTGGCTTGAACCAGCTCATCGAGCGGCACGGGATCGAACGCCGTGTCCACACCGCGGGCACATCGAAGAGTTTCATGGATCCTTTCCTGCCGGAAAAACCCATCGACGTGAAACGCCTGAAAGCGCTGCAGGCATCCATTCACCAAGCGTTCATCGACCATGTGCGATCGCGACGCGGCGATAGATTGAATGACCAAGAGGAACTGTTCGGCGGCGAGATATGGGTTGGGCAGAAGGCGATCGATGCAGGGGTGGCCGATCACATCGGCCATCTGGTTCCGACGATGAAGACCAAGCTGGGCGACAAGGTGAAGTTCGCCCGATACGGTCAGCGCCGCGGCCTTTTGACCCGATTTGGCCTGAGCCTGCTTCAAGACAGCTTCAACGCCTTTGAAGAACGTGCACTCCGGGCACGTTATGGCCTGTGAATGATCATCAAGATCGTCAGCCTTTTTCTGGTCTTCATCATTGCGCTGGCCATGTTCGGCAAACTCAAGGCGCCGGGCGGCGCGTTGAGGCGTAAACTTGGGCTCGACCGACCCAAAACCTGCCCGTATTGCGGACAATTCGTCGTGGGCAAGGATCCTTGCAGCTGCGGCAAGGGAACAGGTTGAAATGGATTTCCTTCTGGCGATTCTCGGTCTGCTGATCCTGCTTCTTGCGGCTGACGCATTGGTGAAGGGGGCCGTGAATCTGTCATTGCGGCTTGGCGTGCCCGCCTTGATCGTCAGTTTGACCATCGTGGCGTTCGGAACCTCGGCGCCCGAATTGCTGATCGCCGTCACGTCGGTGCTTGATGATGCGCCGGGGCTCGCCTTGGGCAACGTCGTCGGATCGAACATCGCGAATGTGCTGCTGGTCCTGGGCGTGCCGGCCATTTTGGCCCCATTGGCCACCGGCTCATGCGAGACGCGCAAGAACTACGTTTACATGCTGGCCGCTTCGGCCTTGTTCGTGAGCATCTGCTTCATCGGACCGATCACTTGGCTTCATGGGCTGATATTGCTGGTGGCGCTTGCGTTCGTTCTGACCGAGGCATTCCGCGACGCTCACGCACATCATAAGGAAACGGGCGCCACGCAAGAAGACGAGGTCGAAGGATCGGAGCCGGACATTCGTGGCTGGCGCATCGCGCTCTACCTTCTGCTTGGCCTGATCGGTCTGCCGCTGGGGAGCGATCTTCTGGTGGACAGCGCGATCAGCATTGCGCGCCGGTCCGGCATCAGCGAGACCGTGATCGGCCTGACCTTGATCGCCTTCGGCACGTCGGTGCCGGAACTCGCCACCACGGTGATGGCCGCGCTGCGGCAGCGGGCCGAAGTGGCGCTAGGCAATGTTATCGGATCGAACATCTTCAATCTCCTCGCCATCATCGGTCTCGCCAGTTTCGTCGCCCCGCTGCCGGTATCTCGCGAACTGCTGAATTTCGACCTGTGGATCATGCTGGCATCGTCGCTGGTCCTGATCCCTTTCGTATTCATGAACCGTGACATCTCGCGCCTGACGGGGATCGGCTTGACAACGGCCTACGGCCTTTATGTTCTGATCCTGTTCAGATAGAAGGACCCGATCCATGCCCGACACCGCACTCGTCACCGGCGCCGGGCGGCGCCTTGGCCGCGCCATGGCGTTGAAGCTGGCCGAACTCGGATACGATGTTGCCGTTCATTACGCCACGTCGTCGAAAGACGCGGAGGAAACCGTGGCAGCCATCGTGGCCATGGGACGCCGGGCGGTGGCGCTACGGGCCGATCTGCTGGATGAGGATCAAACCGCGGCATTGGTGCCCCGCGCGGCCACGGCGTTGGGTGACGCATTGAATGTGCTGGTCAACAATGCCTCGATCTTCGAATACGATTCGCTTCTGACGGCCACGCGCGAGAGCTGGGATCGGCATATCGGCTCCAACCTGCGGGCACCCTTTGTCCTGACGCAGACTTTCGCAGCCCAGGCACCGCGGGCCGAAGCCGATGCCGGCGGCGAGCCCCTGGCCCGGGCATGCGTCATCAACATGATCGATCAGCGGGTGCGCAAACCGACACCCGAGTTCATGACCTATACGATTGCGAAGGCGGGTCTTTGGGCCATGACCCGCACCACGGCTCAGGCGCTGGCGCCCCATGTGCGCGTGAACGCCATCGGACCCGGACCGACCATGCGGGGCGGCCGCCAGTCTGCCGAGCATTTTGCAACCCAACGTGGTGCCACCGTGCTGCGGCGCGGGGCGGATCCCGAAGATATAGCGGCAGCGCTTGCCTATATTCTTTCGGCGCGCGCCTTGACCGGGCAGCTCCTATGTATCGATGGCGGGCAGCATCTTGTATGGCAAACACTGGATGTCGTCGGGGTCGAGTGACATGCCGTCGGATGGCTTTCCGGTTGTCGCGCCCGACTTGTCCACCTGCGCGGAACGCGTCACGAAATTGTCACGATTTTGCTAACCTTTTCAAACATTTGCCACATATGAAAAAAATCTCTTTTATTTTCAATGAGGTAGCGTTGTGCCTAAAAATTAGGCAAATCGGCGAACGCCCCTTAAAACAAGGAGAAAATCTTGCTCTCATAAAGTTATCTTCAGTTTTATCCACAGGTTCCGTGGACTAGTTTCTTCTTGAACTCCAGCACCGAGAATTGCAGCCAGAGCAGGAATCGCCAACTTCGACCATGTCCGAAACACCCGAAGCCATATCAGATGTCAAACGCCCGCACGGCCACGTCTGCATCCAATCCTATCTGAAGACATTGGACAGCTCGCCCGGCGTCTATCGTATGCTGGATGAAAAGCAACGCGTGCTCTACGTCGGCAAAGCGCGCAATCTGAAAGCGCGGGTCTCCAGTTATGCCCGGCCGTCGGGACACAGTCCGCGCATCACGCGAATGATCCGCGATACCGCGTCCATGATGTTTCTGACGACAAAAACGGAAACGGAGGCGCTGCTGCTCGAGCAAAACCTCATCAAACAGCTCAAGCCGCGCTACAATGTTCTTCTGCGTGACGACAAATCCTTCCCAAATATTCTCGTGGCCAAAGATCACCCCTTTCCACAGATCAAGAAACACCGCGGCACGAAAAAGGAGAAGGGCACGTATTACGGCCCCTTTGCCAGCACAGGCGCCGTGAACCGGACGCTGAACCAGCTGCAAAAGGTCTTTCTGTTGCGCAACTGTTCGGACAACGTTTTTCAAACCCGTACGCGGCCTTGCCTGCTCTATCAGATCAAACGCTGCAGCGCACCTTGCGTCGGCTATGTCACGGCCGAGGATTACGGAGCTCTGGTACAGGACGCCGAGCGGTTCCTGGCCGGAAAGACAACCAAGGTCCAGACGGGACTCGCCCGGCAGATGGCGGCGGCGAGCGACGCGCTGGAATTCGAGCGCGCCGCCGTCTTGCGCGACCGCATCCGCGCGCTGACCCAGGTTCAATCGGTGCAAGGTATCAATCCGCGCGGCGTGAGCGAGGCCGACGTGATCGCGCTGCATATGGAAAACGGACAAGCCTGTGTGCAGGTTTTCTTCATCCGCGCCAATCAGAACTGGGGCAACCGCGACTACTATCCCAAAGTGTCGGGCGCCGAGGCGGCGGAGGTGCTGCAAGCCTTTGTCGGTCAGTTCTACGGCGACAAGGAGCCTCCTCGGCAGGTGCTTCTAAGCGACGCGATCGAGGATCCGGATCTCATGACCGCGGCGCTCAGTGAAAAAGCGGCGCGCAAGGTCGAAATCCTCATCCCGAAACGCGGCGAGAAAAAAGAGCTGATCGCCGGTGCGCTGCGAAACGCCCGGGAAAGCCTGGCCCGCAAAATGGCTGAAACCGCGACGCAAGCCAAACTGCTGGCCGGGGTGGCCGAAGCATTCGATCTGTCCGAACCACCGGAACGGATCGAAGTCTATGACAATTCTCATATTCAGGGCACCGATGCCGTAGGCGCGATGATCGTGGCCGGGCCGGAGGGCTTTATGAAAGCACAGTACCGCAAGTTCAACATCCGGGGCATCGATCTGATCCCGGGTGACGATTTCGGTATGATGAAAGAGGTGCTGTCGCGTCGTTTCCGGCGTCTGCTGAAAGAGGACCCGGATCACGCCGGCGAAAGCTGGCCGGATCTTCTGCTGATCGATGGGGGGGCCGGTCAAGTGCGCGCCGCACGCGAGGTGCTGTCCGATTTAGGCGTCGGCGGGGTGCCCATGATCGGCGTGGCGAAGGGTATCGACCGCAATGCGGGCAAGGAGGAATTCCATCGCATCGGGCAGCGCCCCTTCGCGTTGCGTCATAACGATCCCGTGCTCTATTTCATTCAGCGGCTCCGGGACGAGGCGCATCGCTTCGCCATCGACGCCCATCGCACGAAACGATCGAGAAGCCAGATGAAGAATCCGCTCGACGAGATCTCTGGCGTGGGGGCCACTCGCAAACGGGCGCTGCTGGCGCATTTTGGTTCCGCCAAGGCCGTGGCACGCGCCAATCTGCCCGATTTGAAGGCCGTGAACGGGATTTCGGACGCATTGGCCGAAACGATCTACGACTTTTTCCACGAACGCGGTTGAACATTCGTGAGAAGAGGCAAGACATTTCTTTTCCGGCATCGGCGGCGCAAGAACCATTCAGGCGGATGCGGAAGCAATGGCGGGGGCAGAGGGGTGCGGGACCCTGCCCGCGGAACAGCCGGCTTCGACGGCCCGTGCCGGCCTCAAGATCGGCTTGCGGAGACAGACGACCCATCTTGGCGTCCCGCCAAAAGCCCGCGCGCCGGAAAACGGTGCATATCGGAACCGACCGGCCGGTCCGCTCGACCTCTCAAACCACCCTGTGCGGAATATGCGCATGTCAAGCGCGCATCAGATCAGATCCGGCGGCGTCCTGCCTTCGAAGAAGGCACGCAGGTTCCCGACCGCCCTCATCCCCATCGCTTCGCGCACCTCAAGCGCGGCGGTGCCCAGATGCGGCAGCAATACGACATTCTCCATCCCGATCAGGGCTTCGGGCACATGCGGTTCGGATTCATAGACGTCAAGTCCGGCGCCGGCGATCCGCCCATCCTGCAGCGCCGCGACCAAGGCGGCCTCGTCCACGACGTCTCCGCGGGCGATGTTGATGAAAATGGCATCACGTTTCATCCGGTGAAAGATATCCGCGCCCACCAGATGTCGGGTCGCGCGCCCGCCCGGAACGGCCACGACGATCACATCCGAGCGGGCGGCCACCTCTTCGGCCGAACCCAATTGGGATGCGGGCACACCGAAATCTGAAACCCTTGAACGATTGTGAAACACGACCTCCATTGCGAAACCCGCTTGACACCGCCTCGCAACCGCCTTGCCGATGCGGCCCATGCCGATGATCCCGACGGTCTTCCCGGTCACATGCAGACCCAGCATCTGCGTCGGATGCCAGCCGGTCCAGGCCCCCGCCCGGACGAACCGTTCTCCTTCCCCGGCGCGTCGCGCCGTCATCAGGATCAGCGTCATCGCAATATCCGCGGTCGCATCGGTGACCGCGCCGGGGGTGTTCGTCACGGTGATCCCGGCGGCCTTGGCGGCCGTCACATCAATGTGATTGTAACCGACACCGAAATTCGCCATCACCCTGACGCGGGGCGCGTTGACGACGGAAAAGATTTCATCGGAAAAAAGATCGCCAAGGGTCGGCAACACGCCGTCGAATTCCTTCAGGGCGGCAATCATCTCGTCTCGATCCATCGGCCGCACGCTGTCTCGCGCGACCATTTCGAAATGCGCGGCGACCGTCTGCATCACGGTCTTGGGAAGGGGCCTGGTGACGAGAACTCTCGGCATCAATAGAGCCTCCCCCCCTCCGGCACTTCATGCGCGGGCGCCGCCAGAACGACGTCTCCGGCAACGTCCGGCACACCCAGAACCAGCACTTCTGACATGAAGCTGCCGATCTGACGCGATGGAAGGTTGACCACCGCCATCACCTGACGCCCCAGAACGCTTTCGGGGGTGTAGTGCCGGGTGATTTGGGCCGAACTCCTCTTCTCGCCAATCTCCCGACCGAAATCGATCCAGAGCCTGATCGCGGGTTTAAGCGCCCCGGGGCTGGCTTCGGCCCGCACGACCCGACCCACGCGGATGTCGACCGCCAGAAAATCGTCAAATGCGATCAGATCACTCATGCCCTGCCCAATGCT
>JBCCVK010000064.1:0-9728 GCA_039195495.1 Pseudomonadota bacterium | reverse complement strand
CCCGGCTGCTGGAAACCGGATACGCGTCCGATCTGCGGGACGCTTACGACAAGGCGGACCGGCTCAACCCCGCGCCGCACCCCGCCGCATCCGCGGCGCCGCCGCCGCCGGTTCAAACCCGGCCGGCGCTTTCGATCACCGGCGCTCCGGGCGCGGGCTCAGACCCCGACGCGCGCAGAGCGTCGAAAACGAGAAGCGAGGCCATCGCGCGCGGTTTTTCCCGCGCCGGTCTCGCGTAACCTTCACGAAGGGATGAGGCGTCATGCCAATCAACACCAACGAGCGCCTGCAGGAGGCGCTGTCGCTGGCCATCGAGGACAGATCGGACGGGTATCAGGATCTCGTCTCGAACGCGAATGTTCTTCTGGCCGTCATGAAGAAAAAGGGGGCCTGGAAGCCGTTCGAGGGGCCGACGATCCGCGAGCGGCTGCTCTATGCGGAATCCGGGACCTATACCCGCTATTCCGGGTATCAGTTCCTGAACCCGACCCCGTCCGAGCTGATCAACGACGCCGAGTTCACGCCGAAACTGGCGGCGGTGTCGGTGGTGCTCTCGGGTGAGGACATTCTGCAGAACTCCGGCTCCAGGGCGCAGCTGATGAACATCATGGAGGTTCATCTGGAGGCGGCGGAGCAGGAACTCGAGGACCGCTTCACCGAGGATCTGCACTCGGACGGCACGGCGGATGCCGGACGCCAGGTCGGGGGGCTGCAACTGGCTTTGCCGACCGATCCGACCACGGGCATCTATGGCGGGATATCGCGCGCCTCCAATACCATCTGGCGCACGACCGCCTATGACGCGAACGCGGATTTCAGCGGCTACACGGCCGTGACCGCGACCAGTGTCAAGCCGATGATGAACCGGATCGTCATCGAACGTTCCCGCGGCAGGAAGGGGCCGAACCTGATCCTGATGTCGCAGGAACATTATCTGGCCTATCAGGCGGCGACGGAGACCCTGCAGCGGATCACCGATGGCGGCGCGTCCGGGGTGACGGCGGGGCTCGGCTTTCCGGCGTTGAAATTCTACGGCGCGGGCAAGTCGATCGACGTCGTGCTGGAAGGTGGGATCGGCTCGGCCATGCCGTCGAACGTGTCCTATTTCATCGACTGCGACGCCCTGAAGTTCCGGTATCACAAGGATCGGAACTTCTCGAAATTCGGCGGCAAGCAGACGCCGGTCAACCAGGACGCCATCGTGCAGCATATCGGATTTTACGGGGAACTCACCCTTTGCAACCCGCTGCACATGGCCAAGCTCTATGACAGCGCGCCTTGAGGAGAAGCATCAATGACCATCGGACAAAACGCGATCGGCGCGAACTTCACCGATCCACTCACGCTTGGCACTGCGGTCGATGTGTATCCCGAATTTGAACTCGGCACGCATATGAAAGGCGACGCCGGGCGGGAATACGTCTATGTGCGGGCCAACGGCGCGATCACGGCCAATGACGTGGTCTTCATCGACGAAAACCATCAGGCGGATCAGTTGGATACGACCAATTCAGCCTCTGCCTTCGGCCGGATGCTGGGCGTCGCGCCCGCGACATTCGCCGATGATCAATACGGCTGGATCCAGATCAAGGGGGCCTGCACCCTCAATGTCGGTTCCGCCTGCGCCGCGAATACGCAACTCAATTCGACCGGCACGGCCGGCCGCGTCGATGATGATGGCACCGCGGGCTCCGAAGTCGCGGAGGGTCTGGCGACCACTGGTATTGAGAGTTCGAACACGGCAGCGGGCTGGCTGAATTACCCGCGCGTCGGCGCCACTCTCTAACAACTTGGGGCGGGCTTCGGCCCGCCCCTCTCATAGGAAGGATATGTGATGAACGAACAGCAGAATCCGGATGCCGGTCTGGGCGTCGAATTTTTCATCAAACCGGTCAGGAACGCCGCGAAATCGCGTGCGGCCAACCGCCCGATCTTCGAGGATCGGGAATTCATCCGCCTGCGCTTCCCCGGCGACAACAAGCGGGAACTGGTCGCGCCCGCGGATGAGATGCACTGGAACGGCAACACGCGGGAACAGATGACCTATGCCGATAGGTTCCGCGCCAATTACGAAGCCTTCAAACAAGGCCAGAAGGATTTCATAACCGGAACGCCATTGACCGCGATGCCTGAAATTGCAGGCGCGAAACGCGAAGAATTGAAGGCGCTTGATATCGTGACGGTGGAACAGTTGGCGGCACTCGCAACCCCGGCGCGGCGCCGTCTCGGCATGGGCGGCATGGAACTGGTAACCGCGGCCAAGGATTATTTGGAAAAGGCCGCTGGCCTGTCCGAATTGGAAGCCTTGCGCGCCCGCGTCGCCGAGTTGGAAGCGGGGCGCGCTGACCGGGTACCGGCCGCCGATGCGCCCGGCCCCGATCCGTTCGAGGGCATGACCGACGAGGATCTGAAGAACATGCTGCGCGACGCGGGCAGTGAGATTCCACGCGGCAACGCCAGGCGTGAAACGCTGATTGCGCGATTGAATGAAATCGCCGCGGCGAAAGCAGCCGAGGAAGCGGCCTGATCCATGCCGCGCACACTTCTGGAAATCATTCAGGACGCCGCGCCGCGTATCGGTCTTTCCGAGCCCGGCCTACTTTTCGCCAGCACGAACGCGACGGAAATCGAGATGCGCAAAGTGGCCAATGAAGTGGCCGAAAGGCTCATCCGCGCCCATGACTGGTCTTTACTGCGAACGCTTCGGACCACGGCGGGCGACGGGACCACGACCGCCTTCGATCTGCCCGCCGATTACCTGCGGATGCCGAAGGATACGCAGGTCTGGTCGACCCGCTGGCAGCGGCCGCTCTTGGCCGGGACGGCCGAAGACATTTTGCGCCTGGATATCCGGGAATACGATTTGATCGTCGGCATATGGGCGATTTACGGGGGGCAGATGCATGTCCGTCCCGCCTTGGCCTTGGGCGAAAGCGCCCGGTTCCATTACACGTCGCTCAATGGGATCGCCCCGTCTTCCGGGGCGGACAAGGCGCGCTTCACCGCCGATGATGACATGTTCCGCTTGGGCGATCGTCTGTTCGAGTTGCAATTCATCTGGGAATGGCGGCGGATGAAGGGCCTCGATTACGCCGAGGACATGGCGACGGCCGAGGCCGCGCTCGCCCAGGCGATCGGCGAGGACGCGGGGGCCATGATCCTGACGCAGGCGCCGCGCCGCGCGGCGCGGGCGAAAATCGCCTATCCATGGCAGATCACGCCGACATGAGACGCCCGGTCAATCGCCGCAAGGTGTCAAAGGTGGTTTCGATCTCGGCCCCGACGCGCGGTCTGGTGGTCAATCAGCCGATCGCCGCGTCCGATCCGTCTTCGGCGGAGGTCGTCCAGAACTTCCTGCCGACGCGGCGCGGACTGAAGGTGCGCGGCGGGATTTCCCGCGCCGCCTACGTGGCCGATCCGGTCATGCGCCTGTTTTCCTATGCCGATCCCTTATCTCCCGTTTTCCTGGCCGCGACGGCGGATGCGATCTATCCCATCACATCCTTGGACCCGATCAAAGCACCCACCGCCGTGGTCGCGGGCCTGACCTCGGGCGCCTATTCCGTGCAGCAGATCGGCACGGTCGGCGGCAGTTTTCTGATCTGCGTCAACGGCGCCGACGATATGCAGCTTTTCGACGGGTCGACCTGGAACCCGGTGAACGCGCAGGCGGTCAATCAACTCTCCTACGACGCCCTGACATCGGATTTCGTGGTCGGGGAATTGGTGACGGGGGCAACGTCCGGGGCGTCCGCGCCGATCGTGGCCATCAATCCGACCGGCGCGACGGCGGGCACGCTGAAGCTCGGCGCCATCACGTCCGGCCCCTTTCAAGACAACGAAGCGATCGGTTCTGCCAGCGGCGCCGCCACGGCCAATGGGCCATCATCTTCAGCCTCGGCGGTGACGATCACGGGGGTGGGCACCGATGATCTCTGCCATGTCTGGCTTTATCGCAATCGGCTGTTCTTCGTCGAGGCGAACACCCTCAGCGCCTGGTATCTGCCGGTGGACAGCATCGGCGGCGCGGCGCAGGCGGTCAGCCTTGCCGGGGTGTTCAAGCGCGGCGGCGCGCTGCTGCTTGGCGCGACGTGGTCGCTGGACAGCGGGGACGGGATCGACGACAAATGCGTCTTCGTCTCCACCGGTGGCGAGGTCGCGATTTTCGAGGGCGCGGATCCATCCAGCCTGACCCACTGGACCCTCGTCGGCCGCTACGACATCGGCCGGCCGCTGGGGAAGAACGCCACCATGCAGGCGGGCGGCGATCTTTTGGTCGCCACCGTCGACGGCATCGTGCCGCTGTCGCAGGTCATCCAGAAAGACCCGGCGGCGCTGTCGCTGGCGGCGGTGACGAAGCCGATCGAGAAAATCTGGAATTTCGAGGCCGGCCGCGCGGCGGGGGCGGTCGAGCTGCTGAAATGGACCGACGGCAATCTCGGCTGCGTGGTGTTGCCGGATGCCGAAAGGATGCTGACGGTCAATCTGCAGACCGGGGCCTGGGGCGAACAGACCGGATGGCGCGCGGAGTGCGCGGGGCTGTTCGGCAATGATGCCTATATCGGCCGCGGCGACGGGCGGATTTACAGGATAAACGACACCGGCACCGATGACGGGACCTCCTTCACGGCGAGATATTGCCATTCGTTCAACGATTTCGGCAACGCCGCCACCTATAAACGCGCGCAGATGGTCCGGTTCGCGTTCTTTTCCGGCTCGGAGTTCAATTATAAGGCTGAAGCTGCATTTGATTATAACATCGACTTCACGTCCGCGCCTGGCCCCGCCTCCGTCTCCGTCGATTTCCTGATCTGGGGCGTGGGCAATTGGGGGGAGAGTCTGTGGTATGGTGACGAAACCGTCGCCGAGACGTCTTTGACCACGGAATGGCGCAGCGTGACGGGGGCGGGATACACCATCGCGCCGATGCTGCAGATCACGTCCGGTGGTGTCGCCGCGCTGAATCTCGAGATGGTGCGCGTCGATCTGTCCTTCGAGGAAGGCGGGGTCGTCGTTTGACGCCGGTCTGGGGGGGGCGCGAACATGTGGTGCCGTTCGTCGCCGGGTGCGCCGGGATCCGGCCGGATTTCGGCAACTGCCGGACCATGGCGGTGCTGGACCGCGAAAACCGCATGGTCGCGGGGATCGTCTTTCACGACTGGTCGCCGGAGCATGGCGTCATCGAGATTTCCGCTGCCGCGATCGACCGCAGATGGGCGACGCGCGGGGTTCTGAAAGCGGCGTTCGGCTATGTCTTCGGGACCTGCGGATGTCAACTGGCCGTCGCCCGGACGGCCGTGGACAACAGGGCCGCGCGGCGCTTGTGGACGGCGTTCGGGGCCAGGGAATACATCATCCCGCGCTTGCGCGGGCGCGATGTTTCAGAGGTCATCATCACTTTAACGCAAGAGGATTGGGCCGCATCGCGGCTCAACGAGGGATAGGATATGGGAAAGAGCAAACCCCCCGCGCCCCCGGATCCGGCGCAGACGGCCGGGGCGCAGACCGCGCAGAACGTCTCGACGGCGATCGCGCAGCAATACCTGAACAACGTCAACCAGAACACGCCCGACGGGTCGCTGACCTACGATCAGACCGGCACCTATCAGTTCACCGATCCGAATACCGGCAAGCTGTACGACATTCCGACCTTCACCGCGACGCAGACGCTCTCTGAAGCGGGGCAGCAGGTCAAGGCCGCGCAGGATCAGGCCGACATCAACATGGCCAATCTGGCCGCCGACCAGTCCGCGCGGCTCGGCGATCTGCTGGGGGCGCCGGCCGATCTGTCGAACGAGGCGGCGGAAGCGCGGTTGATGGAACTGGGCCGGGCCCGGCTCGACCCGGCCCTGGACCGGCGCCGCGAGGCGCTGCGCACGCAGCTTTCGCAGCAGGGCATCAAGGAAGGCTCGGAGGCTTTCGACCGCGCCATGATGCGGGATATGGAAGGCCAGAACGACGCCTACAACCAGTTGCTGCTGACGGGGCGCGGCCAGGCGATGCAAGAGGCGCTGGCCGAACGCAACCAGCCGATCAACGAGATCACCGCGCTGATGTCGGGCAGCCAGGTGTCGCAGCCGAGTTTCGTGGGCACGAACCCGGCGCAATTGGCCAATGTCGATCGCGCCGGGCTGGATATGCAGAGCTATCAGAACAAGCTCACCGCGTGGCAGCAGGAGAGCGCCAATAAACAAGCGATCATGGGCGGGCTGTTTGATCTCGCCAAGGGCACGAAGACGGGAGGATATTTCTGATGTCGAAACGGGAATTCATTTTCGGCGGCGACACCCCTTGGAGTCATGAGCAACTCCAAAACAAGCGCCGGATCGCCGATGCGCTCATGGCCCGCAAAACGCCGTCGCGCAATGTGGGGGAAGGGCTGTCCGCGATCGGGGAAGCCCTTGCCGCCCGTGGAATAAACAGGCGGGCCGATAGGCGCGTGGCTGAATTGCGCGGGGAATCCGATCAGAAGCGGCAAAATATCCTGGACGGTGGTTCCTCCGCGCCGCAGCCGATCAGGCACCAGCCTGGTCTCACCATTCGCTCCGATGAGGGCGACCCCCGGCGCGGCATGATGCCGAATGGCGCGGGCACACTTGGTGAAATCTTGACGGCGACATTGAATATGTTGCGCCAATTCGAGGGCTTTCGGGAAACACCCTATTGGGATGTGAACGCTTTACGAGTGGGATACGGATCGAGCACGATCACGCGCCCCGATGGCACTGTCGTGCCGGTGCGGAAAGGGATGCGGGTCACGCGCGAGGACGCGGAGCGCGATCTGCTGCGCCGGGTGAATGACGAATTCATGCCTGCGGCGCG
Source organism: Pseudomonadota bacterium (assembly GCA_039195495.1). Classification (GTDB taxonomy): domain Bacteria; phylum Pseudomonadota; class Alphaproteobacteria; order Rhodobacterales; family Rhodobacteraceae; genus JBCCVK01. The sequence goes on along the minus strand of JBCCVK010000064.1, from coordinate 2,906 downwards.
GCGAGCGGTTGGAGAGGACGCGTTCACCGCCCTCAGCCCCAAGCAGCAAGCGGCGCTGACTTCATTGTCCTATAACTATGGCGCAGGCGCCTGGAACGACGATCTGTCCGGCGTGGTGGAGGCGGTGCGTTCGGGGGATCAAGGCGCCGTGGTGCAAGCCATTCGGGCGCTCGGATCGCACAACGGCGGAATCAACGCATCCCGAAGGAACAAGGAGGCGACGACATTCATGGGCGGGGACATGTAGCCCACCATGCCCGAAAAATCGATTTAAGGTGATCCGAGGGTTCGGATCGGCCAGACCATGATGACCAACCGACAGCCTCAAGGCCATGGGATCGCGGTGCTCGCTGACCTGGCCAGTTCGCCCATGGCCTCCGACGGGCAGAGAGTGGTTTTGAACGCGCTTTTGCAACGTGAAATGCAATCCATGATGCCACAGGACCCGATGACAGCCATTCAATTGGAAAAGGCGCGACTGGAACTGGGCAGGCTGCGCAATCCAGGGCAACAGCCGGTCAAAGGCGTCGTTTTCGATGGCAACCTCGGAACCCGGTTACGGGAGGGGTCATTGCGGAAGGTGGGCAGGAACCCGGATACAGGTTGCTCGACCCCGAAGAGGTCACGGCGAGAGACTTGCCATCTGGGGCTTATCAAGTCGGCCCGGATGGCAAGATTTCCCAAGTTGGTGACCGCGGCACGAATGTGACGTTGAACAATCAGGGCGAAACCAAGTTTGCGGCGGAAACCGGTAAACTCCCTGTGCAAGAAGCCGCTGATATCGCTACGGCAGGGATGCAGGCGCAACGCAATTTGACCCGTATCGGGGACCTTGAGCGCACGTTGAGCAATGCCCCCAAGGGTGGCAGGGCGGTCTGAAATCCACGGTCGCGAATCTCGGCGTCAAACTCGACGGCGCGAGCGATCTTGAAGCCGCGCAGGCGATTATCAACAGCCTCGTGCCCGAACAGCGCCAGCCGGGCTCAGGTCCCATGTCGGACCCCGACTTGGAATTGTTCAAACAATCCCTGCCGCGCCTGATCAACACCCCGGAAGGCAACCGGAAGATTGATGTTGAACGGGGAAAGATCGCCAGAAATCTGCAACTTGGCCAGATCACCCAACAGCAGGCTTTCGATCAATACAATGCCCTATCAAACCCGCTGGCTGAGATGGGCCCCGAGACGCCATCCGCGCCAAACCCTGAGGCAGGCGCAGCGCCGCCGCCCCAGGGGGTCCCGCCGGTGCCGCCTGGAACGCAGGATTTGCCGTTGGATGTCCGCAGCGCGGATATCACAAGCGCCATAAACAGTCTCAGCAAGATCGACTTCGAAATCTATAATTCAATCCCGAGTGAGCGCGGGAAGATGAATTTTCTCGTCGAAAGGGCGGGTCTGCCCCCTGAATATGCCCAAGATATGCCGCAAGGCGTGCAACCCGATATCAGCGATGAAGGTCTGATCGACATGTATCTCGGGGGGTGTGTGAAAATGAGCGACTTCACGGAAAAGCAACTGATGCAGGCGCTGCGTAATGCCCACAACGCCGGGGACACGGCGGCGGCAAAGCGCATTGCCGGGATGATCCACGCGCAGAGGGGCGGAGGGCAGGCTGAGCGCCCCACTCAGCCCGCTCCTGCACCTTCCAGGACGGTGGTGGCCCCGCCTCCCGCGACGCAGAGGCCGCCAGAAGCACAGGATACGGGTTTGGTGGGACATTCAATTTCTGGTGTGAACGAAGGTCTTGCAAGATTCGCGGCTATGCCGGTCGACCTCACCGAGGCGGGGATAAATCTCGGCATTTCTGGTGTGAATAGGGTTTTAGGAACAAACATCCCCGAACTTGAAGGGTCCTTCGGTGGGTCCAAGACGACAAGTAAAGTCATGGACCCGTTCATCGCCGATGATGCCCCAAATACCGCAGCAGAGCGGTTCGGACGGCGCATCGGGCAGGAGGTCGGAGCCTCCGTCGTCCCCGTGGGGGGCATGATGTCCCGCGCGGCGAAGCCTTTGTCGGTTTTGGGCCTTGATTTAGCCAGTTCTGTGGGGTCAGGCGTGACAGGCCAAGTGGCCGAGGACATGGGTGGCAACGACGCGGTGCAGACCATCGCGGCGATGGTCGGCGGTGGGCTGCCTATTGCCGCTTCTCGTGCTGTCCGCTCAGGCCCCCAAGCGCCATCGATCGACGATATGCGTGATCGGCAAGCCCGTGCTTATGAGAAGGTGGACGAATCTCAAGCCCGCTTGTCGCAGCAGCAGCGCGATGATTTGGTTCGCACGATCCGTTCCCGCACCGAAGAGGACCAGATCGATGCCATCCTGCATCCACGCGCCAATCGCGTCCTGGACCGGGCCGACGTGCTGCCGGAAACCCCACTGATTTCAGATGTGGAACGGTATCGGCGCATGGTGGGCCGGGACGTGGCCGGATCGGCCGATGCGGGTGAGGCTGCAATCGGCGTCAATCTAAAGCAGGAGATAGACGATTATCTAGCGCAGATTGCCAAGGATGGCGGGGGTTCAGGAGAGTTCCGAGGCACCTTGGATAACCTGATGGATGGCCGGGACGCGACACGCCGGATCAAGGCGGCAGAAAAAATCGAAGATGCCATAGGGCGGGGCGTGCGACGTGCCGCGACCAGTGGCACCGGCGGAAACGAGATCAACGCCATTCGACAAAACCTGAGCCGCATCTTGGATAATCCAAGGCTGCGCAGGGGCTACACCGCCGACGAACTGAAAGCGATTGGAGATGTGGTCATGGGAATCCGATCGGTCAACGCCATGCGCCTTCTGGGCTGGCTGTCGCCTGACAGTGTAGTACTGCCGTTGATGACCAACATGACCGCGACGGGCGGCGGCATGGTGGCCGGCGGTCCTTTGGGTTTTGCCTTTGGCCTTGCCCCT
>JBCCVK010000063.1:0-9770 GCA_039195495.1 Pseudomonadota bacterium | reverse complement strand
CATTCCCAGCTTGGAAGCGAAAGCGGCGGTCTGGCGCGCGTGGTGCGATTGCGTCGCGCCCTGCGTGATGATTACGTCGGCCCCCATCGCCTGGGCTTCGGCCATCAGAAACTCAAGTTTCCGCGTCTTGTTGCCCCCCGTGGACAGTCCGGTGCAATCATCGCGCTTGATCCAGATCTCCGGCCCTCCCAGCGCCTTCGTCAGCCGGTCGAGACGTTCAAGCGGTGTCGGCAGATGTGCGAGAAAGATTCTCGGGTAATGCGCAAGATACATGGCAGATCAGTCCGGACCGAAAACGACGTTGACCGAGAATCGCATCCGATTTCCAGAAAATCAAATGCGAATCTTTCCGATCGACGCGCGCGCTTCGCATAATTCGGAATCTGCGGCGCAGGAACATCACCGCGCTGACGCCGAAGGTGGTTCGACATGTCCGTGCTCGGCCAATCTTGGTGAATGCCCTGCCCGCGACGACAAAACCAAGGCGGGCCGTTTTCCGGCCCGCCCCGCGCCGGCCAGGTGATCCAACTGAAAACCGGGCGGGGCGCCGTTCAGGCAGGTTGCGCAGGGCCCGTCGAAACCATGATGTCGCTCATCAGGCTTCAATTCGACATGCCGTGGCCGCCATGGCCGGAATGATCCGTTCGCTCACCGGTTGCGGCATCGCGGCTTTCTACCTTGAAGACCACCTCTATTCTGCCCGCCTGCTCGAAGATCAGGGTCGCGGGGATCTCCTCTCCGACTTCGAAGGGATTGCCGTTGAGCCCCATGAACATCACGTGGGCGCCGCCGGGTTCGAGGACGACGGTCTCACCCGCCGGGATCTCGATGGCCTCTACATGTATCATCCGGGCGACGCCATCGCTCTCTTCCGTCATGTGCAACCTGACCCGAGGGAAATCCGCGCTGACCTCGATCAATCGATCCGATGATGTGCCATTATTCGTTACGCTGAGATATCCGCCGCCCGACATTGCGGACCGTGGCGTCTCGAACACGATCGGATGATCGATCGTGAGATCGCCAATGGTGAAGTCGTGTGCCGTTGCAGGCTGACCGGTGATACCGAGCGCGGCAATGGCCGCGAGATTGAGTAATTTCATCGTCTGTCTCCAGAAAAAGGGCGGTCCTGCTTCGGCAGGCCGTGTCGCATGACTTGAAACGGGAGAGATCAGACCGCGGGAGGAGCGCGCACCGGTCTCGACGGATCGCTCGGAGAAGATATGAGCGATGCGCTCCGCGCAAGAACCGGCCATCGTGGAGTCGTCGGAAGGAACGACCCGTATGCGACGCCGGTGCCCGGCAACAGGGCCGGCCCGACCAGTCGGCAGGCATCGCAGGTCTCGGAAAAATCGTGAATGCTGTTCGGATCGCCGCAGATATCCGCCAGCGAACCGCCGGCCCATATGTAAGCGAATGAATCGGTCCTCAGGTCCGGCGCATGATGGCGATGGGCGAGACCCGACACCGCCGTCACGACCGACAGTGCGACGACGACGAGCGATCCGGAGGGTGATTCGAGCAACCGCTTCATCGGCAGCGTACATATCCTGAGATTTCAAATGCTGCCAGCCGTCTCGCGTGCGGCCGATGCTCTCTTGATCTCTGCAAGATATTGCACCCCCCTGCCTTGGCCGTGAGAGGTGATCGTTCGCGCGTCCGCGATCCGTGCGCGCCGCCGATGCGGGGCATCTGCTCCGGGGGTTTGATGGCGCTCAGGCGGGGGGCCTTCGGAGGGCGGCGGTTCAGCGATCTTTCGTTCGTGGGTCGGAGCCGCGTGAACGTGCAAGCGCCTCCAGATGCGCCAGGAGCGCGCGGCCTCACCGCCACATGCTCATCCGGTCCGGACGCGGATGGTCGCTTTGATACGCCGTATCGATGCGTTTGGAATCTTCGATGACGCAAGACCTCACGCGCGGAGTCGGATGCGACATTTTGCGATTTCCCGAATGTATCGGGAAAAGTACTTGCGGTTTTTGGAACGTTCCAGTAAATATTGGATCGTTCCAAAACGGGAAGAGAATCGTGCATTGGCTATTCGTCGGCGCCAGTACAATCGCATCGCAGCATATGATCGCCGCGATCCGCGCCCAGGCGGACAGTCATGTGGACATGATTGTAAGCGGGTCTGCGGACCGTGCGAAACGATGGGCTGAAGCGCATGACGTCCCCGGTTACACGACCGATCTCGACGCCGCTCTCAGAGGCGGATCCGCACAGGCCGTCTATATCTCGTCCACCAACGAGAAACATTTCGCTCAAGCCGTCGCGGCGATTTCGGCGGGCAAGCACGTTCTTTGCGAAAAACCCCTCGCGATGTCGGTGGAGGACGCGGCACGGATGGTTGCGGCCGCGCGAACGGCCGGCGTGACCTTCGGCACCAACCATCATCTTCGCTGCGCCGGCAGTCATCGCCGGATGAAGGCGCTGATCCGCGAGGGCCGGATCGGTCGGGTTCTTTCCCTGCGGATCCATCATGCCGTGTATTTGCCGGAGATATTGCAGGGGTGGCGCATCAATTCCGCTGAGGCGGGCGGTGGCGTGATCCCGGACATAACGGTTCACGATGCCGATGTCGCACGTTTCCTGCTGGATGAAGATCCGCGCAGCGTCGTCGCGCAAACGGGTGTTTCCGGGATGGGCGCGGGTGTCGAGGATTCGGTGATGTCCGTGTGGGAGATGCCTTCGGGCGCAATGGTGATGGCGCATGAAAGCTTTACCCACCGCTACGCCGGAACCGCCTTGGAGATCCATGGCGAGAAGGGCTCGATTTTCGCGTCCGGCATTATGACGCAAAGACCCGTCGGCAAGATCGAACTCGTCACCGAAACCGGTCGGGAAGACGTGCGGTTTTCCGATCACGACCTTTACATCCAGGGGGTCGGCGAGTTCACCGCCGCCGTGCTGGGAACGGGGCGGCCCGCCGCCGACGGTCGCGACGGGGTCAAGTCGCTGGCCGTGGCGCTGGCCGTCCGCGAAGCCGCCGAGGCGCGGCGGCGCGTGATGGTCGATTACGCAGGCGCGGCATGAGCAAGATTGTCGACCCCGCCGAAGCCGCCACATACATCCCGGACGAGGCCATCGTTACGGTGTCGTCCTCATCGTCGCTGGGCTGTCCGGATCTGGTGTTGAAGGCCGTGGGCGAGCGGTTCGAGCGAGAGGGACGCCCGCGGAACATCACGTCGCTTCACCCGATCGCGGCCGGCGACATGTACGGTGTCGAAGGCATGGATCATCTGGCCAAGGACGGACTCTTGTCGCGCGTTCTTGCCGGATCCTATCCGTCGGGCCCATCCAGCCTGCCGATGCCTGCGATATGGAAGATGATCGTCGAAGAACGGGTGGCCGCCTACAACGTGCCTTCCGGCATCATGTTCGACATGCATCGCGAGGCCGCCGCCCGGCGGCCCGGCGTTCTGACCCGGGTCGGGCTTGACACGTTCGTCGACCCGAGCCGCGAAGGCTGTGCGATGAACGCCCGGGGCGCGGCGACACCCATCGTTTCCCGCGTCGCGTTCGACGGCGAAACATGGCTGCATTTTCCGAACGTGGTCCCCAATGTCTGCATCCTGCGCGCCACCACCGCGGATGAGCGTGGCAACCTGACCTACGAACACGAAGGCGCTTACCTTGGCGGTCTGGAACAGGCCATCTGCGTGCGCAATCACGGCGGTCTCGTGATCGCCCAGGTGAAACGGGTGACGGCCACGGGAAGCCTCAGACCGCACGATGTCCGCGTTCCCGGTCATCTGGTCGACCTTCTGGTGCTGGACCCCGATCAGAAACAGACCTGCGAAACCGACTACGATCCGGCGATTTCCGGCGAGATCATGCGCCCCTGGGACGGCTTCGGTCTGGTCGAATACGGGGTGGAGAAGGTTATCGCGCGCCGCGCCGCGCAAGAGCTCCGCGCCGGGATGACCGCCACTCTGGGCTTCGGCATCAGCGCGATGGTGCCCCGTATTCTACTGGAGGAGGGACATCCCGAAACGGTGACCTGGGCCATAGAACAAGGCGCGGTCGGGGGCGTTCCGCTGACGGGTTTCGCTTTCGGCTGTGCGTCGAACGCCGACGCCTTTGTTCCCTCGCCCCAACAGTTCATCTATTTCCAGGGCGCCGGTTTCGATATGGCGTTCCTGTCGTTTCTGGAGATCGACGTCGATGGCAACGTAAACGTCTCGAGGCTGAGCAAGAAACCATATCTCACCGCGGGCTGCGGCGGCTTTGTCGACATCACCGCGCGGGCCAAGCGGATCGTGTTTTCTGGCTGGTTCGAGGCCGGCGCGCAGATCGAATTGACCGCGACGGGGATCAGGGTTGCGAGGCCGGGCCGCTTTACGAAAATGGTCGATCGGGTCGAGCATGTCACATTCTCGGGGCGCCGCGCACGCATATCGGGGCAAGACGTGGTGTATGTCACCGAGCGCTGCGTGATGCGTCTGACGGATGCAGGCCTTGTCGCCACCGAGATCATGCCCGGCATAGACCCAAGGGCGGATATCGTGGACGCGTCCGGGGGGCGCATCAGCGTTGCCGAGAACGCAATCCGGATGCCCCTGTCGCTTTTGCGGCCCGAACCCATGGGGATGACCTTATGAGCGGCGTGGGCGTGGAGGTTTCGGACGGGATCGCCTCGATCACCCTCGACAATGTCAAGAGGCTGAATGCGCTGACCCTCCCGATGCTTGATGCGCTGGAGGGGCATCTAACCGATCTCGAGCGGGACGATACGGTTTACGGGGTGATCCTGACGGGTGCGGGCGATCGCGCTTTCTGCTGCGGGGCCGACATTGCCGCCTGGGGTGCGTTGAGACCGGCCGATTTCGCGCGCCATTGGATACGAAATGGCCATCGTATTTTTGACCGCTTGGCTCGGCTGTCGAAGCCGACCATCGGTGTGTTGAACGGCCATGCCTTCGGAGGAGGTCTGGAACTGGCCGGCTGCTGTGACATCCGGCTCATGGTGCCGGGGGCTTTCCTGGCCCTGCCGGAGGCCGGTGTGGGCATCGTGCCGGGCTGGTCTGGATCGCAACGTCTGGCGCGGTTGATCCCCGAGCCGGTCTTGAAGGAAATGGCGCTTTTCGGACGGCGGATCGAGGCCGAACGCGCCAAAGCCCTGGGGTTCGTCGCGGATGTGGTCGTGCATCCGATGTCCGTCGCAAGGGAAATCGCGTCGGGTTTGCGGGAATTGTCGCCGCGCGCGACCGAGATTTCGAAAAACATGATCCATGCCGCCGTCGGAGAGGATCGCGGCGCGATGGTCGAGGCGTTGGGAGGGGCCGCCGCCGCCGCCAGCAACGACCGTGACGAAGGCGTCACCGCCTTTCTGGACAAGCGTAAACCCGCGTTTTCGGGACAATAGACATGAGCGACATAACCGTGAACGGGGCAATGGGCCTCGATATGCCGAAGGAGGTGTTTCAGGGTCGTCATCTGATCGACGGCGTCTGGCGGGAGAGTGAAACCGGCGAGACCTTCGAACGCGTTTCGCCCGCGCATGGGATCGTCGTCAGCCGTTCGGCCAAGGGCGGTGCAGCCGAGGTCGACGCGGCAATCGAAGCGGCGCGGACAGCTTTCGATTCAGGTGTCTGGAGCCGTATCGCGGGCAAGGATCGGGCTCGGATTCTTCTCGAAGTCGCGCAGACAATCGAAGACGACATCGAGCGCATCGCCCTTGCCGAAACGCTGGAAAGCGGCAAACCGATCACGCAGGCGCGCGAGGAGATTTCGGGCGCCGCCGATCTTTGGCGCTATGCGGCCGCGCTTGCGCGAACGGTCCATGGCGACAGTCATGACACGCTGGGCGAAGACGTGATCGGCGTGGTTCTGAAGGAACCGGTCGGGGTCGTGTCGATCATCACTCCTTGGAATTTCCCTTTCTGGATCCTCAGTCAGAAACTGCCCTTCGCCCTTGCGGCGGGGTGCACCTGCGTTATCAAGCCCTCGGAAATGACGCCATCGACCACCGTGATGTTGGGCGAATTGCTGCAACGGGCCGGTCTTCCCGGCGGAGTATGCAACATTGTCCTGGGGCATGGCCACCCGGTGGGGAGCCTGATGTCCACCCATGACCTCGTGGACGTGGTGACCTTCACGGGGTCCACGACGGTCGGGAAGACGATCGCGGCGGCGGCTTCCGGCACCCTGAAAAAAGTCGCGCTGGAACTCGGCGGCAAGAATCCCCAGGTGATTTTCCCGGATGCGAATCTTGAAGATGCCGCAGACGCGGTGACCTTCGGCGTTTGTTTCAACGCAGGTCAGTGCTGCAATTCGAGCAGTCGAATTATCGTCCATGAAGACATCGTCGACCCCTTCGTGGAGAAGGTGATGGCGTTGTCCCGCTCGGTCGCTTTCGGGGATCCGCTCGACCCTGCGACGCAGGTCGGCGCCATCGTCACGCCCGAACACGTCGCGCGGATCGACGCCTATGTGAAGGGCGCCGCCGCCGCGGGCGCGGCGGTCCGCCTTGGCGGTGAGGTGCTGGATGTGCCCGGCCTTGGCCGTCAATTCTACCCGCCTACGATTGTCACCGGCGTCGCCCCCGACATGGAGATCGCGCGGAACGAGGTATTCGGGCCGGTCCTGGCCGTGCTGTCGTTTCGAACGATGGACGAGGCGATCACCCTGGTGAATGACTGTGACTACGGCCTATCCGCCGGTGTCTGGAGCGAGAACATCCACACCTGTCTTGAATTCTCGCGACGCGCCGAGGCCGGCACGATCTGGACCAATACGTGGATGGATGGCTTCCCCGAACTCGCCTTCGGGGGCGTGAAGCAATCGGGCCGGGGGCGTGAGATCGGCCGCTACGGCTTCGACGAGTTTCTCGAGGTGAAGACGCTGGTGATGCGCGTCGGGCGTATACGTGAGCCTTGGGTGAAGCCCCGTTAGACCGCTGGCGGGAAAAGTTTGCAAACGTTTCAAAGGGAGGAAATCCATGCTTTCATTGTTCGGAAGGGAAACCGTCGTCGTGGCGACGCTTCTTGCGACCACGGCGATGGCCCAAGCCAGGGACGTGGAAGTTCTGCACTGGTGGACATCGGGCGGTGAGGCGGCCGCCCTGAACGTTCTGAAGCAGGATCTCGAAGGGCAGAACATCGGCTGGCAGGACATGCCGGTCGCAGGCGGCGGTGGTGAGCAGGCAATGACCGTTCTGCGCGCTCGCGTGACCGCTGGCAATGCCCCGACCGCCGTTCAGATGCTTGGCTTCGACATTCTGGATTGGGCCAACGAAGGCGTATTGGCCAATCTCAACGAGGTTGCCGCGCGGGAGGGGTGGGACCAGGTGGTTCCGGATGCTCTGAAGGCTTTCGCGAAGGTCGACGGCAAATGGGTTTCGGCCCCGGTCAACGTACATTCGACCAACTGGGTCTGGGCAAACAAGAAACTTTTGGACGACAGCGGCATCGCCGTTCCCACCACTTGGGAAGAATTCGAGGCCGCCGTCATGAAATTGAAGCAAGCCGGTGTGATCCCGATCGCCCATGGCGGTCAAGCATGGCAGGACGCCACCGTCTTCGATGCGGTGGCGATGTCGGCGCTCGGCCCGGATGGCTACAAATCGGCCTTCATCGACCTCGATGAGAAGGTGCTGGGCAGCGACGCCATGAAGGAAGCCTTCGATCGCATGGCCTTCATCGCCGGGAACGTGGACGGGAACTTCTCCGGCCGCGACTGGAATCTGGCCACTGCCATGGTCATCAATGGGGAGGCCGGTTTCCAAATGATGGGTGATTGGGCCAAGGGTGAATTCCTGAATGCCGGCAAGGTTCCAGGTAGGGATTTCCTATGTTTCCGCTTCCCCGGCACGACCGCTCAGGTCACCTTCAACGCCGATCAGTTCGCCATGTTCGACCAGGGGGGCAGGGTGTCGGACGAGCAGGCCGCGCTGGCGTCGGCGATTCTGTCACCGTCCTTTCAGTCGGCCTTCAACGTGGTCAAGGGCTCGGTCCCAGCGCGCACCGACATACCGGACGAACCCTTTGACGCGTGCGGCAGGCAAGGCATGAGAGACTTGGCCGCCGCCGCCGCTTCGGGCAACTTGTTCGGTTCGATGGCCCATGGGCACGCCGCGCCCGCTTCGGTGAAAAACGCGATATACGACGTCGTAACCGCGCATTTCAACGGTGAGTACGACAGCGCGACGGCCGTCGAGGAACTGGTCGACGCGGTGTCCATCGCCAAGTGATCTTTTTGTCGGGGCGGTCTACGGACCGCCTTGCATCTCTCGCGTTACGCGCACGTGCAACGCAAAGCAGAAGGAGTGCGCGCCATGGCCCTTTCGGCCAGCGCAGATTTCAAGAGTCGTCTGCAAAGCTGGATACCAAGGCTGGTTCTGTCGCCATCGCTGGCGATGGTGCTGATCTTCGTCTACGGCTTCATCCTGTTCTCCGTTTATCTGTCTTTCACGGACAGCCGTCTCCTGCCGAGCTATGGCTTCGTTGGCTGGGAAAACTATTCGAAATTGTGGCGCCTCCGCCATTGGGAGATATCCCTCACCAATATGGCGATCTTCGCCGCGCTTTACATCACGATCTGCACGGTCATCGGTCTGGCGCTGGCGATCCTTCTGGATCAGAAAATCCGCGGCGAGGGGGTTCTGCGCCCGCTCTATCTGTATCCGATGGCGCTTAGCTTCATCGTGACCGGCACCGCCTGGAAATGGTTTCTGGACCCGGGCATCGGCCTTGAAAACGTCCTGCAGACCTGGGGTTGGGACAGTTTCAGATTCGACTGGATCAAGAACCGGAACTACGCGATCTACACCGTCGTGCTGGCGGCCGTCTGGCAGACGTCCGGTTTCGTGATGGCGATGTTCCTGGCGGGTTTGCGCGGAATCGACAACGAGATTCTCAAGGCTGCGCAGATGGACGGCGCGTCGAACTGGAACCTCTATCGCCGTGTCATCATACCGCAGCTGCGTCCGGCCTTCCTGTCGGCTTTCGTCATTCTGTCCCATCTTGCGATCAAGACCTTTGATCTGGTCATCGCGCTGACAGGCGGTGGCCCCGGACGAGCGACCGAATTGCCAGCGACCTTCATGTATTCCTACACGTTCACGAGAAATCAGATGGGGATCGGCGCGGCCTCGGCGACGATCATGCTGATGACGATCGCGGCGATCATGATCCCTTATCTGTACTCTGAATTGCGGGAGAAACGATGATGTCGGCCGCATCTCGAGACATGGTGATCCGTACCGGCAACGTGACGCGCCTTCTCATCTATCTGGTGCTGATCCTGTTTGCGTTGTTTTACATGCTGCCGCTCTACGTGATGCTCGTGAACTCGGTGAAGCCCCTCTCCGAGATCACGGACGGCGGGATGATGAATCTGCCGCAGGTCTTCACCCTCGCGCCTTGGGGCGAAGCCTGGTCCTCGGCCCAGATCGGCGTCGCGCCGACGGGGCTGCGGCCTTATTTCTGGAACTCCATCAAGATGGTGGTGCCCGCTGTGGCCGTGTCCACCGTATTGGGGGCTTTGAACGGGTACGTGCTGACGAAGTGGCGCTTCAAGGGTGACACGCTTCTGTTCGGCCTGATGCTGTTTGCGTGTTTCATCCCGTTCCAGATCGTGCTGATCCCGATGGCGCGGGTACTCGGCTTCCTGAATCTCGCGGGCACGACATGGGGTCTCGCACTCGTTCACGTCGTCTACGGGATCGGATTCACGACGCTCTATTTTAGGAACTATTATGCGGTCTTCCCGACCGAACTGATCCGGGCCGCCCAGATCGACGGGGCCGGGTTCTTCCGCATCTTCCGGCGGAT
>JBCCVK010000062.1:0-9785 GCA_039195495.1 Pseudomonadota bacterium | reverse complement strand
GGCGCGCAGTTCGATCACGACGATTATTCACGACGGCGAAGCCGTCGGTGTTCACGAACTGACCGACATGGACGAAGACAACACCACCGCGGTTATGCACGCTCACATAGGAAATGCGTCCGATACCGCGCCCGCGGGCGTTGGACGACCACATGTGAGCGTGCATAACCGCGGTGGTGTTGTCTTCGTCCATGTCGGTCAGTTCGTGAACACCGACGGCTTCGCCGTCGTGAATAATCGTCGTGATCGAACTGCGCGCCTCCTCGACCTCCAGGCTGAGCGCGAGCTGCTCGCGCATCTTGCGCGGCGAGGGAAGCCGCGACCGGTCGATGCCCATTTGATCGAGGAAGACGTTCGAGCGATCATGCCAGTAGCCGACATAGGCTTCGATATCGTCCGAGCCGAACAGCCGGATGGCGACACTGTCCCACCCGGCCTTTTCCGGAGTTGAGCGAGCCGACATACTCAGGTTCCCGTACGCGACGCCGCGTCGGCGTGACCGGACGGCCCGTGCGCGAGGATGCGGTCAAGGGCGCCGAACAGCGCCGGTGGTCGTGTCAGATATTCCAGATGCGCGCCGGGGAATATCAGATGCTCGCACGCTGCAGGTTGCGAGGCATACGCGCGCCAGGATCGCACGGCGGCTGGGGACACGAGAGGATCTTGCGCCCAGGCGAATGTGTGAATCGGCACGCCGAGCGGAGGCCACGTATCGGACTGCCAGCGCTTCTTGCACAAGACATCGGCCAGCAGATACGGCAGAACGAGTTCGATCAGCTTTTTGTTGGCCAGATGCTCGGGAGATAGATAACCGCGCCTCTCGAACGCCTGTAACACGGCGGCCTGGTCCGTCTCATCCACGCCATCCAGCGCGGTTGCGGGCGAACACGTACATGCGGAAATGACCAGCGACTTGAGCTGTCCCGGGTCGCGGCGCTGCATACGCTGAGCGACCTCGTAGGCGAGGATGCCACCGAAACTGTGTCCGAACAGCGTCGTCGGCATGGGGGGCGCCGCGCAGATCGCGTTCGCGATCTCATTTGCCATCGGATCGATCGTGCAGCGCGGCGCTTCGTCGATACGCTCGCGCCGGCCCGGCAGGCAGACGGCCACGACGTCCGTGCGGGGACCGAGATCAGCCGCCCAACCGGCGAAGTCCGCATGGGTCGAGCCGGCATGGCCGAAACAGACGAGCCGCCGGCGCGCCCGGGCGGCCGTGGCGATCCGCTTCAGCCAAATCCCGCCGGCGTTCGCCGGGAGAAGCGGCGGATTACGACTGTCCGTGCCTGCTTCAGTCATTGCCGATCCGGCGCTCTATCAGCGCTGCCAAGTCGCGCAGGCTGTCCGTTGCGTAATAGTCGCGCATCGAAAGCTCGATCCCGAACTCACGTTCGATCCCACTCACGAAGAGGACGCTCTGCAGCGAGCTGGCGCCCCCCTCGTGCATTGGATCGGTGGGTTTCAATGGCCGCTGAAGATCGTTGACATTCTCATGGTAAAGAACGAGGACTCGATCTTCTATGCCGCCGGAATGTTCCCTTTCTTCACGTTCGCGTGCCATAGATCCGGCTTCACGCCACCATACGGAAAGGCGCACCGCGAAGATTCTTCGTCAGCGCGCGGTTATGTGTATAGGACGTGTCGCCGGAAACCGGGACCACTCCGTAGCGCTCCAGGGAGAGTTCGCTGCCGTACTCCACGAAACTGTCGACACCGGGATAGACCTGCACGGCCGAAGGCACGTAGCGGGAAGCATATCCCATACGGGTGGTTTCCTTCGTCGAATTGGGCAGCGAGGAATGCATCAACGTCGACCAGAAGATGACGAATTGCCCGGCCTTCATCTCGATCGAGACCGCTTTGCTCTCGTCGGGTTTCCAGTTTTCGTCCTTTTGCAGATTACGGTAATCGTAGCCGAAGAAACCGCGCTTGATACCGTCCTTCTCGAGCGTGTTGCGCTGTTCGGGCGTGTATTCCATGCCTTTGGTCTCGTCGTAGAACATCTCCTCGTGCGTGCCGGGGATGAAGCGCAGGCAACCGTTCTCTTCCATAGCATCGGTGAGCGCGGTCCAGACGGTGATGGCGCCTCCGAAGTCGCTATCGCCGGGCCACACGATCTGCGGCTGGCCGGAGGCATGCGCGAACGTGTCGGCCTGATGCCAGTCCGTGCCTTCGTCCCCGGGGTATTTGGGGAACATTTCCGATCGCCAGCAGATCACGTCCGGACCGAGGATCGTGTTGACGCGCTTGACGATCTCGGGCCTTGCGATGTGCTCGCTCAATGCGCCGATATCAAGATGACGGTCGTAGCTCGACACGACGCTCGTGTGCTCGAGCTCGTAGACAGCATGCGTGCGATCGAACATCTCGGCGCGGATTTCACGGTAAAGCTCTCGAATCTCGTCGCTTCCGTACAGGTCGAACGGCCCGACATAGCCGTTCGTGCGCATGAAATTCATCTCGCTATCGGTAAGTCCGTTCAACATATGAACCTCCTATAAAGCCAGTTTGATGTTTAAAGGGCAGAAGAATAGACCGAAACCCATCCGTCGATGGACGGGTTCTTCATGAGTTCCTTGGTTTCAACCTTCTTGTTCAGGATGTTCTCGATCTCCATCTGCATGTTGACGACGGTGAGCGAACTGATCCCCGAGTCAAAGAAATCATCTTTCTCACCGAGCCCGGGATTGTCGGCGTTCTTGCGGATAACTTCTGCAATCGTAATATCGACATTCTGCGTTATGGTCATAAAAGCTCCACGCTCTGCTGGGTTTGAACCTTTCCGTTCTTGGTTAAGGCGATCTGATCGACGATTCTTATGATCTCGGGCACCATGTACGAGGGCATCAACGACAGACAGTCGCGGCGCACGTCCGCGACGCCGCGCGCGCCGTCATCGAGACGCAGGTGAGCGGTCAGCCGCTTACCCATCCTTGGATCGGTGTCGACCCGAATCACGGCTTCCTGGACATAGCCGAGCCGATAGAGCTGCTCACGCACGTAATGCGTGGACACGCGGTAGCCGCGGATCTTCACCAGCGAGTCGCTGCGGCCCAGAAAATAATAGATACCGTCCCGAAGAACGGCGAGATCGCCCGTATTGTAAAGCAATTCGTCCCCGACGCTTGGAACGCGCACGAAAGCGGGATCGTCGGGCCGTCCCAGATAACCCAGCGCGACACCGTCGCCGCCCACATGAAGCGTTCCGTTCGTCCCCACCGGCACGCGCTGACCGTGGTCGTCGAGCAGATGCACCGTGGTGCCGGTGACGGGCAATCCGATCGGAACGTTGTCCGCCGGCGGGTTGCGCCCGGTCATGCGGTGGCAGCAGGTGAATGTCGTATTCTCGGTCGGTCCGTACCCGTTGACGATCTCCAGGCCGGGACATGCGTCGAGGACGGCGCGCACGATCCCGCCATTCAGGACGTCGCCGCCAACCAGCAATTGCCGCAGGGGCCGGAACATTTCCGGCCGGTTGGCCCCGATCGCATGAAAGAGCCCCGCCGTCAGCCAGATGATGGTGACCGCGTGCCGTTCAATACCATCCGCAAGGGCATTGGGATCGAAATCCGCGCTCGCGACGAAAATCCGCGCGCCGTTGAGAAGCGCGCCCCAAATTTCGAAAGTCGATGCGTCGAACGCGGGGTCGGCGGTAAGAAAAATCGTGTCGGTGGGGGTGATCTGCGTATAATTCGTTCCCCGGACCAGCCGCAGCACGCCCCTATCGGGGATCATCACCCCTTTGGGCGCCCCGGTCGAGCCGGACGTGAACATTATGTAAAGGCAGTCATCACGATGCCGCTCGATCGCGGGCAGCGGATGGCGCGGCGCCCCCTCGAGCAGCGATTTGAAGACGAGTGTCGCGGCGGTTTCGAAGCCGAGCTCCCCCGCGGCGTCAACGACGACATGCGCCGATCGCGTCCGCGCCGCGAGATCCCGAAGGGCGTCCGCGTTGCTTCTGCTGCCCGCCGGCACGTAGACGCCACCGAGGCGAATGACGGCCAGGACCGCCACCACGAAGTCGATTGAGCGCGCCATCGCCAGGATCACCGGACTACCCCGCACCACGCCGGCGGAAGCCAGCGCGCCGGCGGCCCGCTCGGCGAGCTCGTCCAGTTCGGCGTAGGAGAGCGACCGCCCCTTGTCTGAAATCGCGGTTCGGTCCGCATATGCGCGAACGACGGCCTTGAATTGCTCATGGACGGTGTCGTAGTTCACGACAAAACCTCCAATCCATTTAACCAGATTGTGAACGTTGGATCTGACGCGTCCGATCGGCGCTGTGCGCGGCGCGCGTGGCGGACATCTCTCACCACGC
This sequence comes from Pseudomonadota bacterium, assembly GCA_039195495.1. GTDB lineage: Bacteria > Pseudomonadota > Alphaproteobacteria > Rhodobacterales > Rhodobacteraceae > JBCCVK01. The sequence continues at coordinate 5,467 of JBCCVK010000062.1, read as the reverse complement.
CCGCCGCCCTTGCTCTTCTAATCGAAGATCCTCCAGCCATCGTCTTGAATGAAGAACGACCCAATCGTTCGGCGCAGCGAGGAACAGCGTTGAATACCATGCATCTTGCGACAGTTGAAGATGCACAATTCCCCGGCGGCCGGGTGGACTTCTATACTGTTGTTCCGATCCAGGAATGCCAGCCCATTCGCATTGTCGGCATCGTAGATCGCATAGAACTCGTCCAACTCGGCCCGCGATCGTGGCGCGTAATCCCACATCACGAACCCGGCGTTATTCTCGGCATTGTTGATGGTCACGAAAGCGGCGGTTTGCGTGTAGACCGTCTTGATCGGCCACGAGTCCGCCGCGCGGGCGAACGCGATCGAGTCGCTGTGCGGCGCGAAGCTGAAGTCGATCTCGCTGGCGGCCGGATATTCGCGCTGCGAGCCGATGAGCATCTGTCCGCTGCCGTTCAGCACCATCGGCCTGACATCAAGCTCACGCTCAAAGAACCGGAAATACTCGGTCTTCTGAAACTGGGGATTTACAACGCTGGCAGAGCGGAAATACTCGCCGCTCCTCTCCGGATACTCCTCTTCCGAGGCGCGTTGCAACTTTCCCAGGGTCATGCCGCTCGTGGTGATGCCCGGATGGTACTTGTGACCGTTCATGCCGAGCTTCTCGTGCGTCCCCCACCACGAAGCGATTTCGTCTGGATCGGCGACGGTCATGAGAATCACGTCGATTTCACCGGCATGCACGCGATCGAAGGCGTCACTCACGCTTGCCGAACCTGTCTCCCGCCGACCGTCGGTGCTGAGTATTTGAATCGGATATTCCGTCATCGCCTTTTCCATCCGCTATGTCGCTACTTTTGAAGTTCGTGATTGCACATGCGGCACATCAAACGGCGTATTCCGCCTTAAGAATTATCGGCATATGCAAATACAATCATCGCGATAATATCGTCAGAAATTCTTTTCTTTAAATGGAGTGATATTTGTCAAGAGAATCATCGCTATCTTTTGAATGAATTGTTATTTGGATTTTAGTGCAATTACAAGTGGAATGATTTTCATGGGCGTTCAGATCGTTTGCCGGCGTCGATGATGTCCGGTGAAATTACCGGTTGCGGCGTTGCCATGGGCGGAACCGGCACGCGCCCCATACCACAATGAGATTGCGTTTCGTCTCACGAAAACGCTGCGTCCGGTTACACCGGATGCGGGATGCGGTCGCTCCTATTCGATCTCCGCGTTCCGACATGGCTGGTGTCCGACGCGGCCGTTCGTCCGAGGATGCGAAGAAACTCGGCCCTCCGCATTCCAGATGACCGCTCCGGGAACGGCGACATCTCCGGCCGGGGCGTCGCATCAGGTCGTCGTCATCCACATGTACGGGCGAGACGGCGACCGACACGAACGGCCCTTCGACATTCGCACGACCCTATGACATCCGGCCGTACAAGCGTCAGGCGGTTCACATCCACAATGGAACGATCGAAGCGGCCAGAAGAACCGCCAGTGAGACGTTCACGCCGCGCCATGCCCGCTCGGTATGCAGCCACCTGGCCAGGGCGCTTCCCAACACGCACCACGTGAAAGTCGATCCGGCGGCGGCCAGAAGAAACACCACGCCGAGAAGCAGGCCCAACGCCAAGCCGCTATCCGCAAGGCTTGCATAGGTGCCCGCCGCCGCGGTCGCCATCGTCCACGCCTTCGGATTGAGCCAGAGCAGCAGCACACCGGTCGCGAAACCCATCGGCTTCTCGAGCGCGCTCTCCCCGCGCGGCGCACCCTGCCTGGCGATCGACCAGGCCAGCCAGAGCAGGTATGCGGAGCCGACGACCTTCAGGTAGAATTGCGCGCTCGGATACTGCTGAACAACCGTCCCGAGCCCGGCGCCTACGACGACCATGAGCACACCGAGCCCGGCCGAGATGCCTGCCAGAAGGGGTAGGCTTCTCAGAACGCCGAAGCGGACACCGGATGCCGTCGCGAGCGCGGTCGCACCGCCTGGACTGATCGTCGCCACGATCGCGAAGACGGCAAGAGGTCCAAGCTGATCCATGGCGTTCCCATCCCTCGTTCGGCGACGCGATCATATGGTCCGCCGCACGAGCGGTTCCGTTCACGCTTCATCCTTTCATAGGATTCGGGCGAATGGAATGGGCGATCGGATCGGGAAGGATGGAAGCACCGGCGGGATCAAGGGTATGGAGAATATTCGTCTCGGAAAATCCATGGACAGTCGTCGACGTGTCCGACCACGCCATTGCGCGCGTATTGCACGTTACGCCCCCGCGTTCGGCCGGCGCCTGGAACCGGTGGGCGACATCCGGTTTCGCCGTCGGCCGAGCCGGGGTGATCGGCCGAAAAAGCTCTCGCATGGGCCTCTGCGCAGCGCATCATTTGCCCAACGCGGGCCGCCCGGCGGCCTGATCCCCTTTCGGTCTCGGGCAAGCCGACCGCATCGGCCGGCACATCACGCATCTCAAACACGGTAATGTTCAAAATCCCGCGCGGCTGGTTCCCCGAGACCCCCGATGTGGCGCAAGCCCCCTGGTTCCGGCGCGCGTCTATCCCGCCACCTGCTCGGTCACATTTTCCGTATCCTCGAGTTCGGCCACGCGCCGTTCGACGAGTTCGACGATATGATCCACCATCCGGTCGTTGCTTATCTTGTGGTTCTGCTTGCCCATGAGGTACACCATTCCCGAACCGGCCCCACCGCCGGTAAAACCGATATCGGTCATCAGCGCTTCGCCGGGTCCGTTGACCACACAGCCGATGATGCTGAGGCTTATCGGCATTTTCACATGCTCCAGCCGTTTTTCCAGTTTTTCCACCGTCTTGATGACGTCGAAGCCCTGCCGCGCACAGGACGGACATGAAATGATGTTGACGCCCCGGCGGCGCAAACCAAGCGATTTCAGAATCTCATATCCGACCCTGACTTCTTCCACGGGGTCCGCCGACAGACTGACGCGAAGCGTGTCGCCGATTCCCATCCACAGCAGATTACCCAGACCGATCGCCGATTTGACCGCGCCCGTAACGAAGCCGCCCGCTTCGGTGATCCCCAGATGAATGGGCGCATCCGTCGCCTCGGCCAATGCCTGATAGGCAGCGGCGGCCAGGAAGACGTCCGAGGCTTTGCAACTGATCTTGAACTGATGAAAGTCGTTGTCCTGCAGAAGCTTGATATGATCAAGACCGCTTTGGACCATCGCATCCGGGCACGGCTCGCCATATTTCTCCAGCAGATGCTTTTCCAACGATCCCGCGTTCACTCCGATCCGGATCGAACAGCCATGATCGCGGGCGGCCCTGACAACCTCTTTCACGCGGCGCCCGTCGCCGATGTTCCCGGGATTGATCCGCAGGCACGCGGCGCCCGCCGCCGCGGCCTCGATGGCGCGTTTGTAATGAAAATGAATATCCGCCACGATGGGGACCGGACTTTCGCGTATGATTTCCTTCAATGCCGTGGAAGAATCCCGATCGGGCACCGAGACCCGTACGATATCGGCCCCTGCTTCGACCACGCGCCGGATCTGGTCTATGGTGCCGGAAACGTCCGTCGTCATCGTATTGGTCATGGTCTGAACCGAAATCGGCGCATCGCCGCCGACGGCCACGTCGCCGACCATGATCTGCCGCGATTTGCGACGGTGAATGTTCCGCCAAGGACGGACATGGTTCATCGACATCGAAAGATCCTTGCTTCAGCACCCGAAAACCGAACCGGAAGTGCCGCATCCGCTCCACGGGTCCCCGACCCTTTCGTTCCGGTCAAGGCCGATGTCGGTTTCATGCGCGGTCAATCAACCGGCTGGCGAAGAAATTTGATCAAGTCCGGATCGATCTCGGCATCGGCGGGCCGATAGACCGACTGCAGCGAATCGGCCGCCAGAACCACCTGTCGCGCGACCGAACCACCGGGTCCCGCCGGACCGTAGGTTCTGCCGTTGACCGCGAAGTAGAGAGAACCGGAATTTCCCGCCCGCAGGCTTGGCGGCTCTTCCGTCTTCGGTAGGGCGTAACGCTCTCCCGCGTCGAGGATTTTCTCGAACAGAACGGTCCCGTCGGGGGCGGTTACGCGCACCCATGCGGGACGTACGGCGAAAAGCTCTACCTCCGGCACGTCGGGGGCCACCACCTTGACCTGTGTTTCGCCGACGGCCGATACCGTATCGGCGGCGACGAATTGCGGCGCAGGCGGAGAGAGCGACGACGACAACGTGCCCACCCGATCGGGGTTCAATGCTGAAATCGGACCGTCGCGCGCCACCAGAACCGGCACATCCAGCGCCCTGGGACGATAGAGACGATCCATCACATCCACGCCGGAGACGGTTACACCGGCTTCCCCCTCCGGCACCTCGACCGGCAACACCCCTTGCAGTGGATCGAGTTCGGCCACCGTCGGGGCCTGTTCGATGGGGACGACGTTGACCCTTTGCACCTGTTGCAGCACCGACCAGGCGCCATAGCCCAAGGCGCAGGTCAGGGCGATCAACACGGCTATCGATCCCAGCGCCCCCGGTTCGATCCGTGACAGCATCGCTTCGCGCGCAGGCGCGAAAGGGGTCTTGGGCTGAACGATCGGATCGGAGGCGCGCAGCCTGTGTTCCGATTTCTGCGAGCGCGACACGACGTTGACCGCGGGATGCATCTGGTGGATGCCGGAGAAATTGCTTTCCTCGCAAAAGGTTTCGAAGGTTCGGTCCGGATGCATGCCAAGATAGCGCGCGTAAGAACGAACGTAACCCGCGATGAAACCGGGCGTCTCGAAAGCGGAGAGATCGGCGTTCTCGATGGCGGCGATGTAATTGGCCTTGATCTTCAACTCGCGCTGGACGTCAAGCAGGGATTTCCCCATGGTCGCGCGTTCGCCCCGCATGACATCGCCCAGCTTCAGATCGAAATCATCGAACCCCTTCGGATTCCGGGCAAAGGCCGACTTGGGCGGTGCACCATGTCCGATCATACGCCCTGCCCCATCATGCGTCTTCAATCCTCAACCCGACCGACGATTCGCCTGTAACGCCGACTTATTCTGTCATATTAACACAATAGAAGCCGCCATGCACTCGCAGAACGCGCTCACGCCGTCAGATCAGCGCGATTCAGCGCACATTGCGACCAGAGCTCGTCCATGGCGCGCACAAGCTGCGCGACCATCCGCGCATCATGCACGGGCGACGGGGTGAAGCGCAACCGTTCGGTACCGCGTGGCACGGTGGGGAAATTGATGGGCTGCGCATAGATGCCGTAATCGGACAGCAGCCGATCCGAGATCATCTTACATTTCACCGGATCGCCCACATGCACCGGCACGATATGACTGCCGTGATCGACGATCGGCAGACCGAGCCCCTTGAGCCGCATCTTCAGATTGCGCGCCAATTGCCGATGCCGGTCCCGCAGGGAGTGATCATGTTTCAGATGACGGATCGAAGCCGCCGCTCCGGCGGCCACCG
>JBCCVK010000061.1:0-9801 GCA_039195495.1 Pseudomonadota bacterium | reverse complement strand
TTCATATGTGAGGCCGTGCCGAAAATAGAAATCAAGGGCCTCCAGGTTGCGGCGGAGTATATCTCGTGTAATGGCGTGTTGAATGAAGCCTTCCTCTGCGTAGGTCAATTTGTTGACGCCTTTGACGTAATCGATTTTGTATTCCGCGCGAGGCTTGTATTCGGGATTTCTGTTTATCCGCAAGTCGCCCGGATGTCGGTATTCGTACCGCAGGATTCTACGCTCCCGCGTCGTGTACGACTTGAAGTTCTCGTCGAGCAGCAGATTTTCCCAATACGCTTGAAACGTGCGTCGATCATCCTCGGTGAAATGATGGGGGGGCAGAATGCTATCGAGATGTATGAAATTGTCGCTCTGCAACTGCGGTTGCACATTTTTCATATCGGCATGGGTCATGACGATGGCCTGGAATGAGACATTTCCATGTTTATATCCTCTGAAATCAATTCGTAGAGTTCCGTGATTTTTTCCGGAGATTCCGCAGTTCCCCAAAACTTCATCACGTACTCTTCTCTATTTTCGGTATCGATGAAGTTCAGTCGATTTTCCGCCTTGTAATTCAAGACTCCGTTCCTGCGTGAAGCCTTTTCCACCCCATGGATTTCCTTTAAATAACCGGATCTTGGAGGATATAGGACAAACATGGTATAATAGTTTTTCCGCTCCCGGACGGAGGTTTGAGCCGCGATCAATTCGCGTTCGTCGAAGGTTCCGGAAAGTATTTTCAGATTCGAGATGAACGGGTCGATTCCCGCGACATCCTCAAACGATTTATAGACGTAGAAACCACCTATTCGTGGATTCACCTCGATCACCTTGGGACCGGCGGATGTCAGACGAAACTCCAGATGGACCAGGCAGTTGTTCAATTCCAGGGCCGATATGCAATCCGTTGCGTAACGTCTGATCGCATCTACGTCCTCGGCAGAGAAATTGACGGGAGGGGTGATCAACTGATGTTCGAGAATTGTGGAACCTTTTTCGCTTAGAAGAAGCTTGTCGTGCACAATCAGCGGATGCACCTTGTTTTTGTAAACGATGCATTCCACGCTTCCCTCATGACCGTCGATGTATTCCTCGACCAGCAAACTTCGGCCCGGTACGTACTCATGGACCACGCCGGAAGCGTCCGTGAAAGAATGGCCGCTGCTGCCGTGATCGATCGCCAGATGAACCTTGGGAAACGAAGCGCAGAAATTCAGATAACGCTCTTTCAATTCGGATTTCGAACTGCATTTCTTTATCAGAACGGATCCGGCCCCGAACGCGGGTTTCGTGATCACCGGAAAGTTCAGCGTGTCGCCGATTTCGTCAATATCCTCGACATTGTTGATCAGTAAAGACGAGACGGAATCGATGCCGCGGTGTTTCAGATGGCTGCGCATGAGAAACTTGTTGTTGCATTTCAGCAACGCCTGCGCGGGTGTGAAGGGCAGCGACAGCGCCCGGCAGACGGCTTCGACGATTCCGCCAAGATCGATCCCTGGGGGGCAGTGCCCCATGAACGACACCACCGCGCATGCCCGGTAGCGGTCCGATAGGGACCGGATGCGGTCCAGGATCCCGGCGGCGCTGATATGATCCATTTCGATGACCAGATCGCTTTCCGCCCGGATCATCGACAGATTTTCATGCCCGGATGGAACGATGGTGATGCACGAATATCCCAATTTGGCCGCGGCATCGAAATGCGGTTTCCTGTAGTCGTAGGAGCCGCCTTCCGTCCGGTCCACGTCGAGATAGATCAAAGCGGGCGAGCGAGTCATTGATATTCACGCCACTGGCGGTTCGCGTCCTGCCAGCTTTTGACATGACAATACCGTACCCCATCGCCATTTTCCGAGAAGTGCGGAATATCGTCATCATCGGCAATCGGAGGAACGGTATGTTTCCCCTTCACCTGAGGAAGTGCGTATTCGGAAGAACCGGGTGACGATGGCAGGTGACGATAGAGATAATATGGCAGGATTTGTCTTGCCAACGGATTGTCGATCACGCCCCCTCCGGCGGAGGTTTGATGGATCGGCTCGATAAAGTAGGGCGGTGTCTGCATCCTGCGGTCTTGGAGATGTCTTGCGACGTTATCGAGCTTCGGACCCGGGAAAGCCGATGCGATATCCTCGAGGGTACGGGTCGCATTTCTTTGGTGCCGTCGCCGGTCGGACCAGTGTCTCGCTTGAGATGCGGCTTTTGCCGGTGCCAATACGTTCATACTTCGATCTCCTGACTTCCGTGTCGGATTTAATTTAAATGACCATTGGAAAACACTATCGCAGTCTTGCCCGGGTGAGTCTCGCAACTGCGCATCCTGAAAGTCGCATATCCTGAACATGCCACAAACTCCAGGAAGATCAAAGACATCGAATGGGACCGATGCGCTGAACGCATTCCCATCCGCCAATGTCGGATCCGAAGGGCGAAGCGGACCGTGCCGATGGCGCGGCCGTTCGAAATCAAAGGAAGATCCGCTCCATCGTCCACCAGGCGCCGATGGCGGCGATCACCAGCGAAGCCGGAATGGAGATGCGCCGCCGGTCATGGTTGCGAAACGGCAGCCCAACCAGAAGCAATGCCAGCGCGAGGACCGCCAGTAGTCCCAACTCGACCCCGATGCTGAACCCGGCGAGACCGGTAAAGAAAGCGGTGGGGGGCAGACCGACCTCTTCCAGAACCGAAGCGAAGCCCAGTCCGTGCAACAGGCCGAAAACGAAAACCACGACCGGCCGCCAGGGGGGCATGTTCCTGGAGAACACGTTTTCGATGCCGACATAGACGATCGAGGCTGCAATCAATGGCCCCACGATGTTGGCCGGGACCGTCACGATGCCCAGAATCCCCAGCGCCAATGTGAGCGTGTGCGCCACGCCAAAGGCCGTGACCTGCCACAGCAGTGGCCCTGGTTTCGGCGAAAGGAGGAAGAGACCCAGGACGAAAAGGACGTGGTCGAGGCCCTTCGGCACGATATGCGTGAAGCCAATGCCGATATAATCGATGAGAACGCCGACCCTGCCCGCCGCCGCCCCGCCCGTCCGGGGCAGGGGTGGCGTCAGGTCCCCGCCCGACAGATAGCCGGTATAGGCCAGCTCTTCCGGGCCGGTTTCCCGTATGACGAGTGCACCCAGATCCGCATCCCAACCGATCCGGATCGGGCTGCCGTCGTCGGGCAGGGTGCCCGAAAGCGAAAGTCCGGTATCGCGCGGCAGTCTCGCGTTGCCTATCGCGGCCACCGTCACCCGGTTCAAGGTCAAATCGACCGCCATGTCGCCCGCCATCACGGTGATTTTCCGCGCCAGGCGGGGCCAGTCCTCGCGCAAGAGCCGACGGATCTCTTCGGGCGGCAAGATGCGCAGCCGGTCATATTCGGCATTGCCCTCCGCCGCGTTGGTGTCCGTGACGGCCGTCAGATCGATTCGCGCCAGAAGCGCCTCGGCTGTCAGTCGTATCTCCAAACGGAGCTCGGCGCCCGACAGCGTCAGATCGGCGATGGCGGGACGGATCTCATGAGCGTCGGCTGCAGGCGGAAACGCCTGCAAGAGCGCCATCCAGATCAAGAACGCCCGACTTGACTTTCGCAAATGGCGGCACACCCTGACGAAATACCGCCACATGATCGCCGGAGCCTGCTTCATGTTCCGTATCCTAAGCCTTGTCGTCGCCGGTCTTTTCGCGTTTGGAGCGGAAGCCCACGAATTGTGGATGGACAGCCCTGCCTTTCAGATCACATCCGATAGTCCCTTGGAGGTAGATATCAGGATCGGTGAAGCCTTCAACGGGGCGCGTTACGGTTTTCTCCCACGTGAATTCCGTCGTTTCGACGTCGTTCACAACGGCAGGATCCGCCCCGTGCCCGGTCGCATCGGCGATATACCCGCGGCCCGGTTTGCGCCGTTCGGTGAGGGATTGCACGTTCTCGTCTATCGGACGGTCGACCGCATGCTGACATATCACGCATGGACCAAGTTCGTCGATTTCACCGATCACAAGGGGTTCGGGCATCTGCAGGAAGCGCACGAGGCGCGCGGTTTGCCGCAAACCGGCTTCAAGGAGATCTATTCGCGTTACGCCAAGACGCTGATCGGTGTGGGCGAGGCCGAAGGGAAAGACGCGCCCATCGGCCTGGAAACGGAGATCGTGGCGCTGGCGAATCCCTATACGGACGATCTTTCGAGCGGATTTCCGGTCGAGGTCCTGTATCAGGGGACGCCGCGCGCGGATGCGCAGATCGAGCTTTTCGAAAAGACGCCGGACGGGACCGTCGAGATCGCCTTGTACCGGACCGATGATATGGGGCGGGCTCTGCTGCCCGTGAAGGCGGGGCACATCTACCAGGTCGATGCGGTTGTCGCCCGCATGCCATCCGCGGAATTGGCCGCGAGAACCGGCGGGGTCTGGGAAACTCTCTGGGCGAATTTGACCTTCGCCGTTCCCGAGGATTAAACATGTGTTTGCCCCAGAAAATGGGCGCAGCCGGTTAACGCCGCATAGTCGTCTTCGATCAACGAGACGCCGAAATTCCGCATGAAGCCGTCAAAACGGCCCTTGTCGCGGAAAGCGTCGCCGAAACCGAAGCGGACCAGATAGGGGCCGAGGGCGCGCGCGACACCACCGGCCATATAGACCCCGCCGAAAGGCAGGTGGATCAGCGACAGGTTTCCGGCAACGGTGCCGAGAATGCGTACGAACCGTGCGACGGCCTCGGTGGCGATGGCGTCGTCACCTGTCTCGACCGAGGTCATGATGTCCGCGGCCTTGCGTTTCGCCGGGTGGCCGGCCTCGCTGCTGAGCCAGGCATAGATGCGCTCGAGACCGCGTCCCGAAAGCACGTCCTCCACGGCCGGGAAGCCATGGGCGGTCTCGACGAAACGGAGCAGCCGCAACTCGTCCCCGGTCCGAACCGGCAGATTGGCATGACCGCATTCCGAAGGCGGCACCAGCCGGCCATATTCGGTTTCATACACCGCGGCGGCGTTGAAACCGGTTCCGACACCGATCACCAGCCGGACCGCACGCGGCGAATGGGGCGGTGCCTTGAGCACGACAGGCGTCTTGTCGCCGCTCAGGTGACCTAGAGAATGCCCTTGCGCTTGCAGGTCGTTGATGACACGCGCATTCGTGGCATTCGTCGCCCGGGCGAGGGTCGTGGTGTCTATGGTCCAGTGCAGATTGGTCATTGCGCCGACACCGTCGCGCACCGGTCCGGCGACGGCCACGCAGGCGCCCTTGCAATCGACTTTGCCGATATCCTTCAGATAGTGCCGCAGGACCGCTTCCAGTCCTTCATGCTCGGCGTTCGAGAATCTGCGGATCGTGTCTTTCCGCAGAGCGGTCCCGCGCGCGACGGCCACGCGCGTATTGGTGCCGCCTATATCGGCGACCAGCGAAAAGGCGTCATCGGAACGGTCGGTCATGATGAGGGATCTTGTCCGGAACGTGCGGAAAGGGGGGCGCGCAAGGCGGCCTTGAACGCTTCGTACGAGGCTTTCGGCGTTCGCTTCAAGGTATCGAAGTCCACATGGATCAGGCCGAAGCGTTTTTCGTATCCCAAAGCCCATTCATAATTGTCCAGAAGCGACCAGACGTAATACCCCCCGACCGGCACGCCCGCCGCCAATGCGTTTCGGACGGCGTCCAGATGCTGGTTGAGATAGGCGATGCGGCTTTGATCGTTCACCTTGCCGTTTTCGATCGCATCCGCGTTGGCCATGCCATTCTCGGCCACGATCAATGGCAGGCCCTTTGTGTATTCGGCATGCGTGCGTTTGAGAAGAATTTCCAGCCCGTCGGGATAGATTTCCCAATTCATGAAGGTCTTCGGTAGCGGGCCCTCGACCTCGTCCAGCGAGGGCCACGGGCCGTCGTTCGGCGCGATCACCTTCCGCGTGTAATAGTTCAACCCGCACCAATCCACAGGTATGGCGATCGTGTCGAAATCGTCCTGCCAGTTCTTGGGCAGATGCGCTTCCATGCCCTCCAGAACCTCGGCGGGATATTCGCGCTTGAACATGCCGCTTAGATAAAAACGGTTGTAATAAGCGTCATAGCGCGCGGCGGCGGCTTCTGCCTCTGGCGTGTTATCGACCGGGTGAGCGTATTCAAGATTGCATACGGCGCCAAGATTTCCCACGCCGAGCCCGCGCATCGCCCGAATGGCGGTGCCATGGGCCAGAAGCACGTGATGCATGGCGCGGGCGGTGGCGCGAATGTCGCGCAGACCCGGCGCGTGATGGCCCATGAAATGACTCAGCCAGGCCACGCACCATGGTTCGTTGATCGGGGCGACAGAATACGTCCGGTCGCCGATCCGGCCCATGATCACCTGCGTGTAGTCGGCGAACCAATCGGCGATATCGCGGTTTTTCCATCCCCCCAGATCCAGCAGCGGCGAAGGCAGTTCCCAATGATAGAGCGTGACGCAAGGTTTCAGGCCGCGTTCGAGCAACGCATCGATCACTCGGTCGTAGAAATCCAGACCTTCGGGATTCGGGGTGCCCCGCCCGTCGGGCAAAATCCGGGCCCAGCTCGTCGAAAAACGATAGCAGTCGACGCCCGTGTCCGCCAGCAGATCGAAATCCTCCTCATACCGGTGGTAGTGGTCGCAAGCGATCCGTCCGTTCTCGTTACGGACCACGTTACCCGGCGTCGCCGCGAAAGTGTCCCATTGTGTTTCCCCGGCGGCGCCAAAGGCGTGCCCTTCGATCTGATAGGACGAGGTGGCCGCCCCGAACAGGAATCCCTCGGGGAAATCCGCGCGTGTGTATTTCATCGCTCCGCTCCATTGCGGGGGCCGGTGGACAGCCCCAGTGTCAGTTCGGTTTCCCAAAGTTCCTGCACGGGAACACCGTCGCCGCTTTGGATTTGGGCCAGGAGAATTTCGGCGCAGCGCCGTCCGGCCGCCCGTACCGAAGAACGGGTGGCGGTGAAGACCGGAACGTCGCCGTCATTGCTCAGATAAGACAGATCGTCGTCATGGGTGACCACGGACACGTCGCGGCCGAGATCGAGGCCGCTGGTTTCGATCGCGCGCCGGACACCCAGCGTCGAGATGTAGGAGGAGACCACAAACCCGGTGGGTGGGGAAGACCCGGTCAGCATCTCCATCCCCGCCCGGAACCCATAGGGCTCGGTCATCTCGCCGCTGCGCATGAGATCGGAATCGGGGGAAAATCCGGCACGGGCCAGAGCCTGCAGGAAGCCTTTCCTGCGGCGGCGGGCGAAATCCATCTCTTCAAGGCCGTTGACCAGGGCGATTCGGCGATGCCCCAGATCCAGCAACAACTGGGTCGCGCGGTCGAAAGACCGGGTGTTGTTGATGTCCAGCCATGAATAACAGGTGGTTTCGCCGCTGGCACGGCCATGCACCACGAATGGCAAGCCAAGCTCCTTGAGCAGGCGGATGCGGGAATCGTTTCGGCGAGGGCCATGTACGATAACCCCGTCGACCGACCCCTTCGCCGCCATGTCGCGATAGGCGCGGGTTTCGTTGTCGTCGCTGACGACCGACAGCACCATGTCAAAACCGTTGCGGGAATAGGTTTCGCCCGCGCCGGCGATGAAATCGGCAAAGATCGGATTAACCATTTCATGCTTTTTGGAAATCGGAATGACATGACCGATGGCCATTGCCCGGCCGATTGCAAGGCTTCGGGCCCGCAGATTGGGACGGTAATTGAAACGCTCGGCGGCCGCCCGGACACGCCGCCGGGTCGTTTCGCTGACTTCCGGATAGCCGTTCAAAGCCCGACTGACCGTGGTCTGAGACAGTCCCAGATTTTCGGCCAATTCCCTGAGATTCATGACAAAGCTCTTTCAAAGCGCTTTCAATCCAAGATGAGATTAGCCTTGGCTTCCAGAGGCGTCAAAGGCTTCTTTTCCCATTATTCCAGTCAAAAATATATCTGACAGCCTTTCAAACAAAGGTTTGTTGCCATGAATGATTGACAGGGCTGCGCGGTTGCGCAACTCTGCGTAAATTCAAAGCGCTTTGGGAAACGATTCCTCAAAGCGCCGGATCCGTTCAAGCGCGATGATGCGCGATTTTGGGAGGTGCCTTATGAAAAACGCTTTTTACGCCGGTGCGGCGGTGGTTGCGCTGACGGCGGGAATGGCGCAGGCCGATGGCCATCTGGCCGGTCAACAGGTGACGGTGTTCGGCCCCTGGATCGGCCCGGATCAGGAGACCGTCGAAAAGGTTCTGGCGGGCTTCGCCGAAAAAACCGGGGCCGACGTCCGCTATGTCGGTTCGGACAGTTTCGAGCAGCAGATCGTCGTCGATGCCGAGGCCGGCTCGGCGCCGAACGTTGCCGTCTTCCCGCAGCCCGGTCTTGCCGCCGACATGGCTTCGCGCGGTTTTCTGACGCCGCTGGCCGATGGTACCGACGACTGGATCCGGGCGAATTACGCGGCGGGACAGTCTTGGGTCGATCTGGGAACCTACAAGGATGCGTCGGGCGGCGATGATCTGTTCGGTTTCTTTTACAAGGTCGATGTGAAATCCCTGGTCTGGTACAATCCCGAGAATTTCGAAGACGCGGATTACGACGTTCCGACCACGATGGAGGAGTTGAAGGCACTGAGCGATCGGATCGTCGCCGATGGCGAGACACCTTGGTGTATCGGCCTGGGGTCGGGGGGCGCAACCGGCTGGCCGGCGACCGACTGGGTCGAGGAGATGATGCTGCGCACGCAGGAACCTTCGGTCTACGACCGGTGGGTGACCAACGAGATCGCGTTCGACGATCCCCGGGTCGTCGCCGCCATCGAGGAATTCGGGGCGTTTGCCCGTAACGAAGCCTATGTCGCGGGCGGCGCGGGCGCCGTGGCCTCGACCGATTTCCGCGACAGTCCGAAAGGTCTGTTCACCTCACCGCCTCAATGCTACATGCATCGTCAGGCTTCGTTCATCCCGGCCTTTTTCCCCGAAGGGACCCTGGTGGGAGAAGATGTCGATTTCTTCTATTTCCCCGCCTATGCCGGAAAAGACCTGGGCAGTCCGGTTCTGGGGGCGGGCACGCTTTGGGCGATCACCAACGACAGCCCCGGCGCCCATGCCCTGATCGCGTATCTGCAGACCCGGGAAGCACATGAAGCCTGGATGAGATTGGGCGGTTTCCTGACCCCGCACAAAGGGGTCGACACCTCGCTCTTCTCCGACGAGGCGACCAGGAAGATGAACGACATCCTGCTGGGCGCGACGACGTTCCGCTTCGACGGATCTGACTTGATGCCCGGCGGCGTTGGTGCCGGCTCGTTCTGGACCGGCATGGTCGATTACGCCGGCGGCAAGCCGGCCGGGGAGGTTGCCGCGACGATCCAGTCCAGCTGGGACGCCTTGAAATAGGATGACTTCGCATCCCCGGCGCGGCGCCGGGGATGCGGACCGGACGACGAAGATCAAGCCGGACCGCGGGAGGAGGGGATATGCATCCAGCATTACAAGGGCTGATAACCATTGCCATCGGCGTTGGCGGCTGTATCGGATATTTTTATTTTTCAAATCAGTTTCTGGACAAGGTTCTGTTTCCCGCGCACGGAACCAATGCCGGGCGCAACATCAACCGCGCGAACATGGTCCGGCCCTGGTTGTTTCTGGCGCCGGCCCTGATCGCGCTGGGATTTTACCTGGCTTATCCGGTGGTCGAGACATTGCGTCTGTCGGTGTCCGACCGAGTGCCGGTGCCGGGCTTGCCCGGCACCTTCGAGCTCCGCTGGGTTGGGTTCGAGAATTACGCGCAGATGTTCGATGAGCCCAAATTCTGGGAGGCGATGCGCAACAACATGTTCTGGCTGATCGTGGTGCCGGCG